>NZ_CP089540.1 GCF_021233055.1 Spirosoma oryzicola
TAAAGACCCGTTTCAATGGCGATGTGTGCGTCGCCGGTCCAGCCATTTTTCTCCCGTTGCGGACAGTCGGTGGGGTAGCCGAACAGGTTCGATAAGTAAGCGTTGTTGGTAGCCCTCCAGATCTTGTCAATGGTTGGGTTAGACGATTTTACCTGACCGATTGGTGGTACATCACTGTGCATAAAGTAGCCCGTCAGACTCGCAGCCTTTAGTTCAACCGGCTTGTTGCTGGTCACCTCTACGTACTGAAATCCCTTATAATTGAAAAACGGCATAAACGACTCGTCTCCCTTGCCGCTTAAGGTAAACAGATCCGTTTGAAATGGATCGCTGGTACCGACAGGCCGGTAATGAACGTCGATGTTTGATTGGTCAACGTGTCCATTCGGGTAAAGTCGTTCGCCATGCTTTAAGCGAAGGACGGTTCCAGCCGACCCTTTTGCCCAGATCTGGCTCACACCAGCTATGTTACGCCCCAGATCAAAGACATAAGTCGTATCATTGAGCTTTTTAAACGTCTTCGTTAGAATCCGTTCGACGTTGCGGATGGGTTGAAGCGCCTGAGCAACAATCGTTTCGGAGGGTGTCGCCCGATAAATAACGTCCTTCCAGTTGCGGTCATCAAAATTTGCGGTATTCCAGCCGGGTTGCTCCAGTCGGGCGTCATAATGCTCAGCGGTGTAAATACTGTTGAACAACAACGGGCTTAGCGCCGTCTTCCAGTCTTTACCGGACGTGATGGTTTCAACCGATCCATCGTCGTACGTAAGACGCAGGTCTAGACAGAAGGTAGGGCGACCGCGCCAGGGCGCTTCGTGAAAGTACCAGACGGCCGTCGATTGGTGGTTGTACCAACCGTTACCGAGCAGCACCCCGATGGCGTTTTTACCGGATTGCAAAAGAGACGTAACATCATGAGTTACATAGAGCGTCCGGCGATCAAAACGTGTGTACATGGGATCAAGGCGATGATTGCCCACTTTCTGACCGTTTATGTATAGTTCATACAAGCCTGCTACGGCTATATACGCCCTGGCTGATTTAATCTTCTTAGCGGCTTGAAAGCTCCTCCGGAAATATGGAGCCGGTTTAAGATTGATATCCCGGCTATCGCTAATCCATGAACCTTGCCAGTTTTTTTTATCCATCATACCGGTTTCAAAGCTGGCTACGCTACTCGTTGCCAACTTTACGCCGTCCTGGTCCCACGCTTCTACCCGCCAATAGTACTTGGTAAAGGGACGCAACGGTTTCCCGGCATACCGCACAAGCTGCTGCCCTGACGTTAGTTTGCCCGAAGTCCACTCATTAGCCTGACCCTGGCTCACGGCTATTGAATCGGTGCCAACCGTGAGTTGGTAAGCCGATTGGGCTGCTCCCCGTCGGCTGTCATCCAACCGCCAGGTCAGTCGTGGCTTGTTCGCATCAATACCTAACGGATTGACCAGGTGTTCGCATTTTAAATGAACCGGCTTGCCAGCCGTTTGTCCGTAAGCGGTGGTAGCCATGAGCAAAATACAGATGCTTATACGGGCGATTTGAAAGGCAGGTTTTAAAAAAATAGCGGTAAGGTTCAGAGCAGACATGTTGAAGTAAAAACGGGTTGTTGTATACCCGGTACGTATTGAATAAGCGAGAAACTAAACTTAAAACGAGACGGTCAATCCAGGGCGAAAGCAACATAGGTGTCGCCCGTTTTTGTGCCGAGCTTTCCCCCGCCAGTTGCCGCAATAACGACGTACTGCTTGTCATTGACGGTGTACGTGCTGGGGGTAGCGTAACCGCCAAAAGGTAGTTGCGCTTCCCATAAAATGGTACCGGTGTCTTTGTCAAAAGCTCTGATTTTTTCGTCTCGTGTAGCGGCAATGAATACCAGTCCACCTTTGGTAACGATACAGCCCCCAAAATTTTCGGTACCCGTTGGTGGAATTCCTTTTGCCACCAAGGCAGCGTATTCGCCCAGCGGTTTCTTCCAGGCTATTTCCCCCGTGTTCAGATTGATGGCATTGAGCGTACCCCAAGGCGGAGCCGTCGCCGGGTAGTTGTCTTTATCCAAAAACTTGGTGTAGTTAGCCGCTCGGTACACGGGTTGACGATTCTCTTTTTTTATCACCGTTTGGCTGTCCATGTTCAACAAAAATTCGGCGAGTGCCTGAATCTCGTCTTCTGGAATTTGGGAGAACGCAGGCATGGCTCCGCGACCGTTTTTCACCAGTTGCACGATGTCGGCTTTCTTATACTTACCTGTCAGACTGGTTAATGCGGGGATACCACCGTTACCCTGCCGCTCAGCGCCGTGGCATCCTACGCACCCTTTTTCAAGGTATACCCGCCGACCCGGATGCTGCTGCAACGCCCCGGCAACGCCTTCTTTCGCATTAATGTCTATCATTTTGATGTGCCAAGCTAATTCATTGGCATTCACGTACAGCATGCCCGTAGTTGGATCGTAAGCTCCTCCGCTCCACTCGGCCCCACCATGTATTCCGTAATAAATAACCCCTTTCTGCGAAGGTGGCATGTACCAGCCTGTATCAGCGCTGCGAAAGCGTGCTAAAGCATCGGCATGCGCTTCGGGCGACAGATTAGTAAGATCAGCCTCCGTTACAACCTGTTTTGCGAAAGGCTTAGGCCATTTCACGTACGGCTGGGTCGGATAGGCACTTTCTCCGGCCAAACTGGACGCTGGAACCGGGCGTTCTTCTACGTCCGAAAGCAGTTCTCCTGTCAGTCGATTGAACAGAAAAATAGTACCCGTCTTGGTCAACTGTACGACGCCGGGCACTTTCTTTCCCTTGTAACTGAAATCAGCTAGAATAGGCGCACTCGGCAAATCAAGATCCCACAGATCACGGTGAATCACCTGATAATGCCAGACGCGTTTGCCAGTCGTCGCGTTCAGGGCAACAATGCTGTTGCCATAGAGTTGGGAACCTTTCTTTCCAGGACGGTAAAAATCATCCTTTGGCTGCCCGGTCGCGAAATAGACCATGCCCGCTTGCGGATCGACGGATAGTCCTCCCCACACATTTACCCCAGCCCCTGTTTTCCAGAAATGGGGATTATCCCAGGTCTCATACCCGAACTCACCCGGCTTAGGGATGGTATAAAATGTCCACAGTTTTTTACCCGTTCGGATATCAAATCCGCTGACGTTGGCCGGGGCACTCCAACTCATTGAACCCAGGATGACAATGTCTTTATAGATTACGGGCGAAGCTGGCGAGGTGATCTTCATGTCGGACGCGGGCCGGACCAGCCCTTCATTCAAATCGACCCGGCCGTTCTGCCCAAAAGTGTCTACCGTTTTTCCGGTACGGGCATCAATAGCGCAGAGGTAATTATTGGCGGTAAACAAAATGCGTTGATTTTCACCGTCCCGCCAGAAGGCGAGTCCCCGGTTTATCCCACCCATTTTCTCATTGGGTCGAGCCGGATTATATTTCCAGATTTCCTGTCCCGTAGTCGCGTTCACGGCCACAACCTCATGAGCCGGGGTCGTTACGTACATCACTCCGTCAATAATCAACGGGTTACATTGTACATTTCCTTTGGTATTTCCTGAATGATACGTCCACACTGGTTTGAGCCGGGCAACGTTTTCTTTTGTAATCTGATCGGCTTGCGAGTAACGCGTTACACCGGCATCCCCACTTGTAACCGCCCAATCCAAATTTTGAATGGTCTTACTATGATTACTAATTATCCGCTGGCAACTAAAGACCAACAACGAAAAGCTTAGAAAAGCGATGGCGTACTTGTACGGCGCAAGTTTTCGAAAGAGAACCTTGTATGCCATTAGATGTTGTATTATGATGGTATATGATTGACAAACTACACGAGTCAGCGCATTGCCCAGATAGCTTCCACTGCTTTAAACAGGGGTTTGACTTCGGCAAATATACATAGTGTACGTACACTAAAGCCATGAATAGTCGTTTATCTACTGGCTTGTCTGCTAAATTTGAAAATTAGTTTGTCGCAAATTTGCCAACGTAATGAGCAGAGCATCTTTGAGTAATGGCTATTACTCTCTTAACCAGACAAAGGATCATGCATTGCATGAAGACGTGGTCAACAACCTTCCTCTCTGAATGCCTATAAAGCTCTAGTGTCCTGAATTCGGATACAATCCTCCAAGAAACGGTTACTCTGCCCCCCCAGCGCTTCCCTACTTTTGTGGCAGTCAACATAAACGATAATACGAGCTTATGAAACGGGTAAACTTAGGAAGCCAGGGGCTGGTGGTGCCTGCACTTGGTCTGGGCTGCATGGGAATGACTGCAATGGCCCACAGGGATATCTATGGAAAAGCCGATGAAGCCGAGGCTATTGCAACCATTCATCGCTCACGCGAACACGGTGGAAACTTTCTGGATACGGCGGATCTGTACGGGCCCTTGATCAACGAACAATTGATCGCCAAAGCCATCAAAAACCGACGGGACGACTACCTTATCGCTACCAAATTTGGTTGGGAAATTGATGACACGCATCAGATAACCTGGCAATTCAGAGCCGACAAGGCCTATGTCAAGAAAGCAGCCGAACGATCATTAAAAAACTTGGCTACGGACTACATCGATCTGTATTATCTGCATCGGCTGGATCCGGCTACACCCATCGAAGAAACCGTGCAAGCGATGTCCGAGTTAGTTCAGGAAGGAAAGATCCGCTACATCGGCTTGTCAGAAGTATCCATAGATACCATCCGGCGGGCCCATGCGATCCATCCCATTACGGCTGTACAAACCGAGTATTCACTTTTCGAACGCAGCGCGGAAGAAACAGGCCTGTTGCCTGCCCTTGCTAAACTGGGCATTGGCTTTGTTGCCTATTCGCCCCTTGGCCGCGGCTTTATAACGGGCGACTTGAAAAGTCCGGACGATCTGGCCGCTGATGATTTCAGGCGTTCGCTGCCCCGCTTTCAGGGTGAACAATTTTATAAGAATCTGGAGCTGCTGGCGGCAATTCAGGCAATGGCGGTTGAAAAACAGGTAACTGTTTCACAACTGGCCCTGGCCTGGGTGCTGGCTAAAGGGGTTGTGCCAATCCCCGGTACCAAACGTCGGAAGTACCTGGACGAAAATATCGGTGCTACTCAGATCCAGTTGAGTGATGAAGATCTGGAACGTCTGGAAGCGATTATTCCGTTAGGGACCCAGACGGGTGATCGGTATGATCAGGCTGGCATGCAAGCTATCGATCAGTAGCCAGTCGTGCAGGCAGGGTTTAAGCCCTGCCTGTCGCATATACTCAGCCTATGAAAAAGCAATCGCCCCAACCAATACATTCCATTTCAGAGCAACACCGAATACTTGGACTTCCCAAACCTGTCCATCCATTGATCAGCGTCTTTACTTTCGATGACATGGATCATACGCAGGCCGACAAGCGCCCGCAAACGCTTGTCCTCGAGCTGTTTTGCATCTCGCTCAAACGCAACGTAACGGGAAAAATACGCTACGGGCAGGGCTACTGTGATTTTGACGAAGGCATCCTGTTTTGCACCGCGCCAGGGCAAGTGACGAGTAACATTACTGACGATCATAAACCAAGCGGCTGGTGTGTGGTGTTCCATCCCGATTTGATTCGAGGGCATGCTCTTGGTCAGCGAATAAAGCAGTATGGGTTTTTCGACTATGCCGTTCATGAGGCTCTTCACTTGTCCGATCAGGAAGAGACCTTAATGCTTTCGGTGATGACGATGCTTCGACATGAACTTAACGAACGAATGGACCCCTATTCCGAAGCGGTGTTCATGGCTCATCTTGACCTATTGTTGAGTTATACCCAACGATTTTACGGTCGGCAATTTATGACCCGTAAGCCCATCAGCCATGATGTACTGACGCGGCTGGAAAGCGTCTTATCTGATTACTTTTCCAACGATAAAGCCCTGAGCGAAGGGTTGCCTTCAGTCTCTTATCTGGCCGAGAAGATGAATTACTCGGATAGCTATTTAAGCGACCTGCTAAAAACGTATACGGGGCAAAACACCCAGCAGCACATCCATCGCTACGTCATCGAAAAGGCCAAATCATTGCTCACGCAAACGAGTTTAACCGTCAGCGAAATCGGCTTCCAACTAGGTTTTGATTTTCCGCAGTCATTCAGCCGCTTGTTCAAGAACAAGACTAAGGTGACTCCCTTACAATACCGGCAATCGTTTGCTTAAGCCAAAGGCAGCCGGTCCGCCAATGCGGTCGTAGTTAAGCCGTTTTAGCGGTTTGTTTTTAGGCTGAACGATCCTGCGAGTGTTGACAAGCTTGCTTTACCGATTTATTAGGCTGTCTCAATCAGCGGTGAGCAATTTAAGGAGAAACATTTCGAAAAACGCTGGGCGAATACAGAAATGGCTGTCAAACTAATGCTTACCAAACGTACATGAACTGATACCAGAGAGCGGCCACAATAATGGCTTCTACGATCCATATGTTCAGCGTATGTTGGTGTAAAACGCGACGAATTAGAAAATGAAAACCGGCTGCGCCCAGGGCAATCGATATACCAAAAATAAACTGAAGAATATTGTTTTCACGACCCAATTGCATGAGTCCATACAGTATCATAATGACGCCCATTAGCGAAACAATCATCAGGGGCGTAACATAGCTGAATAGTCTTGACATATCCATCTGTTCTTATGAGCATTGGGTAAATCACAACCAACAATTAACCCGCTGTAAAGGGTAATGTTATGAACGCGATCTACGGGACTTGTTCTGTTGCCTGGACTGCAAGCCTACAAAAAAAAGTTTATTCATGCGATTCTGTCAACACCGTTCTTTGTTTATACTTATCAAGTATATAGCAAGACTTTTTTAATATAGTTTTTATTTTTCGAAGAGACATTGAAGAACACAAGGTTGTAGCTGTAGATCAATGTAAACATCTACTTCAATGCTCAACGAAAAAAGTGAAAATCAGGCGCAGCAGGACAAGGCGCTACCTGGGTTGATGAGCCGAAAAGGCTTTTTGCAGGCCGCTGGACAGGTTGTTGCCGTTGGGGTTGCCGGCGGACTAGCGGCTTCCTGCCAGTCGAGCGGCCAGGCACCGTCGTACCCTGTTCCGACCTCTGGTACGTATAAAGGAGCGGGCGGTCAGCAAGTGCCAACGTCTCCGCCCTACTCGCCCCCCGCCGAAGTACCCGCTGATATAAACAAGCCAATTGAACTAGAAGCCTGGAAGTCGGATGCTGATCGTGAATCGGCCCCTACCCCAACGCCCCTGCCCGACGATCAGCGAGTAGGCTATGCGCTGGTAGGCCTAGGCCACCTGACTCTGGAGGAACTTCTTCCCGCTTTTGGTGCCTGTAAGAAATCGAAACCCGTTGCGCTTGTCAGCGGTAGCCCGGAGAAACTTCAGAAAGTAGCCAAGCAATACGGCATTAAACCCAAAAGTTGCTATAGCTATGCAGATTATGACAAGTTGAAAGACAATCCGGAGGTGCAGGTTATTTACATTGTGCTGCCCAATTCCATGCATGCCGAATATACGATTCGTGGTGCACAGGCGGGTAAACATATTCTTTGCGAGAAACCGATGGCTAACTCGTCGGCGGAGTGCCAGGCCATGATCGATGCCTGTAAAAAAGCGAACCGTAAGTTAATGATCGCCTATCGTATTCATTACGAACCATACAACCGCTATGTACGCGAACAGGTGCAGAAAAATGAATACGGCAAGCCCAAATTTGTGGACGCCTTCAACTGCCAATCATCAGCTAATCCTAAACATTGGCGGCACATTAAGGCACTCGCCGGTGGAGGTGCCTTGCCCGACATTGGCTTGTATTGCCTGAACACAACCCGGTTTATTTTGGGTGAAGAACCAACCGAAGTATCTGCTTATACGTACAGCGACCCAGACAATCCACTTTTTAAGGAAGTGGAAGAAGTGTGTTCATGGCAGATGAAATTTCCAAGTGGCGTAATTGCCAATTGTGCTACGCATTATAATACACACGATTCGCGTCAGTATCGGATCATGACTGAGCGGGGCTGGTACGAACTGGCGAATGCCTATGCGTATTCGGGGCAGAAGCTGATGTCATCCCGCGCAGACGGGGCAATTGTACGACAGGAGAACGTCAACATCATGCCCAAGAATCAGTTTGCCGCTGAGATGGACCATTTCTCGGAGTGTATTCTGAATGACAAAGCGCCTTATTCAACCGGCGAGGAAGGTTTGCAGGATCAGCGAATCATGGAAGCCATTTACCAATCAGCGCGTGAGCGAAGACCCGTCAAACTACCCGCCATCGATAAGAAAGACGCTTTTCGCGGTCCAGAACCGACGTTACAATAGATCTTCTTACAAACTGTACTAAAACCGGCTCTTGAAATTGATCAAGAGCCGGTTTCGCTTATTGAATTAAACCCACTGTACTCTCACTAGGATCGAAAATAGATTACCCTTTTACTTGTATCTCGGCGCTATGGGGGCTTTTTTCAGTCTACCCCAGGCTACGAAAGCTGCCAAAATCGCGAACATACTATTTACCCCGATTGCCGAGGCTTCTCCCCGCATAACGTGAAACAAACCGGCGCACAGCATGAGCCCAACAAGCGCCACAGCCGCAACAGGCGTAAGCTTCGGTCTGATCTGGAACAATGAAGGCATGATCAAACCCAATGCGCCGATTAAATCGACAACTCCGGTAAATTTTACCAATGCGATTGGCACCTGACCGGCCCAAGGCCACATACTAGCCAACTGGTCAATAGGCTGAACAAGTTTCATCCAAGCGGCCCACATCAAACTGGCAGCCAGCACTATTTGAACTGACCAAAGACTGTAATGCATCGCTTTCGACGATTTGGGCTGATTTGTCATTTCGTGAAAAATTTTCGTTGAAGGCGTGAATGTATTTATGTTTGCTATCCAGCAGAAAGCACTTCCCTTTCGGATAGCGCTATCCGTTGAGATAGTAACGCATAACTGCACGAACAAAAAAACACGAAATGCTGACAACAGGTGGATGCCCAAAAACGATGCTTTCAATACGGGATGCACTGGAGGCACTCGAGGGAAAATGGAAACTGCTTATTCTATTCTCGTTATCCGCAGGTCCTAAACGGTTCAGACAGATCGGAAAGGAAGTGACCGGAATTACGGACAAAACATTATCCAAAGAGCTGAAATCTCTGGAGATGAACAGACTGATAAAGAGGGAGGTACATGACACCTTCCCTCCAACAGTAGAATATTCCATCACCGCACACGGAATGTCGCTCGAAAAAGTAATGGAAGAACTGCATTACTGGGGATTAGCCCACCGCAAAACAATCTTCGAGAAGTGATTGGTATTCATCAAAGGGGTGTTGCTTTATTGCTTTGAGATGGGCGATTTATCAATTGAGCAATCCGTTACTTTGTATATTTTACCGTCTGCCTTGGTGTACAGGTAGAATTCGTTATTCAGTCCTACACCAAACCGTAGGTCCGTTTTTTTGCTATTCGTCAATTGCTGAAAGGTGCTGTTCTGTCCACCGACCTGAACCGTAAACTCCTGAATAGGTGCCTGCTTTCCTGGCTGTAGTTGCTTACTGTCCACATAGTACACCCTGCCGTTGACAATATCACCAAAAATGTACTTGCCTGTTAACGCGGGAATAGCGGTTCCGGTATAAACAAACCCGCTGGAAATGGCATTGCCCTCGTCATGGTCGTACTGAACGACTGGATAGGTATATTTAAAGTCAGCGTCATTTTTGGGAAGCGCATATACCTGATCCATCCGCCCCCGGTGATTGATAACGAACGTACCTTCCCGTTCCGGCCAGCCGTAATCTGCACCAGCCACGCCTATGTTTAACTCTTCGGACTGCGCTTGACCAATGTCGGAAATAAGCATTTTACCGTCGGGGGTCCAGGCAATCCGGTTTGGATTTCGAAACCCACCACAGAAAACCTCCGGCAATCCCTTCTGACTGTTGGCGCCCGCATACGGATTTTGCGCAGGAATGCCATACCGTCCGTTTTTACTGTTCGTTCCTTTTGGATCAATACGCAACACCTTACCCCATACTCTGTTTCGATCTTTACAAAGAAAGTAATACCCATTTTCCGTAGCGCCACCATCGCCCACGCCAATGTACAGCAAACCATAGTCCGGGCTTCCTGCCTTGGCAAGTGGGTTGAACGTAATTTCCTGGACACCGTGTATGGTTGTCACCATATTAGTCCGCATCAGTTCGCGGCCCGACCCAGAAAACGTCTTTGCTGCCGGATCGGTTAGCTTCCATTCGGTAAGCACCCATTGCAGCGAAACTTTAATCGAGTCGGCATAGGCGAAATCAGCCGGTGCGGTATTCGGTTTTTCCGTATGCGTGGTATAAAACAGTCCGTTGGTATGAAAATCGGGGTGAAAGGCATAACTGCCGAAGCCAGTAGCATGACCGGGCGAATGAATGAACGCAGGCCGCTCGTTAGGAAACGACATAAAAACACGCAGCGAATCACCGACCATTTCGTAGAGCGTTCCCCGCAGGTCTTCCAGAAACAACCGATCCGGCTTTCCGGGCAACACCTGCATTTTATTAATCCGGGCGA
Organism: Spirosoma oryzicola; assembly: GCF_021233055.1. Classification (NCBI taxonomy): domain Bacteria; kingdom Pseudomonadati; phylum Bacteroidota; class Cytophagia; order Cytophagales; family Cytophagaceae; genus Spirosoma; species Spirosoma oryzicola. The sequence continues at coordinate 10,558 of NZ_CP089540.1, forward strand.
GCGGTACTTTTTCGGCGCTGGCCGGAGCAGTTGTTACTTCGGTAAGGTGCAGACGCAGACCCGACTGTTGTATGCGAGCGGGAATAGGATCGGTAAGCGCAACACCCAGCTTTTTGTCGTCACCCACATTCGGAGTCCGCTGGCGTTTGGCGTGAAGGAAAGCAACCAACGCGTCTGTATCACTATCGCTCAACTGCGAAAACGTAGGCATGTACTGCTTATATTCGGCAAAAAGCCGGACGGCTCGTGCATCTTTCTGCTCGATTTTCTGGGGGGCATTGCGGATAAATGATTTTAGCCATTCTGGTGTAACCTCCGACGTAACTCCGGCCAGATTAGGGCCTATTCCTTTTTGCAGAAAATTATGGCAGGCGGTGCAATTTTGCTGGAACAACTGCTGCCCTTTCGCCAATACCTGCTTATCAGTCGAATACGCGAAAGTAATGCCCGATTGTGCTGTTACTTGTTTGGTTGGCTGCTGACCAAAGCTATTGCTGTAAAGCCCAACGGCGCTGACAAGTAGATACATCCAGCAATGAGCAAATTTTGGGTAAAACGGCATGCTTATCACAACTGACGGTCGGTAAAGATTAAAAAACCAGAAGTATTAGTAGGCGAAATTCGGTCAGAACATCGAAGCAAATCGGGCGACTATGCTCGAAGAAGAATAGCCGTCCTCTACTCACCATAGAAAAGGCGATAAGGCTATTTATCTAATGCCTTAGTTCCCAAACTACCTTACTGTCACACGCTAGCCAAACAACTTCATCATCAGAGCGGCTTTTGATTAGTTGTCCGACGTATAGCCAGGGCCTTTTGCTAGAGTCGTGGAGTCGGCGGGTGGTGTCGGTTTTGAGAAACCGACACCACCCGCCGACTCCACAGCCAGGCTTTACAAAGCGATTCACGGATTACTAAAAGAATTTGATTCTGTTTTACAACACAGCAGTTTCCTCAGGGTTCTACGGTCAGCGTGTGGTTGAGACGATTGTAACCGGTGGCAGGCTCCCAGACCGTCTCGTTTGCTAAACGAACGCTATATTCTGGACGGTTAGCTAGCGAAGCATAGGCATCAGGCAAGTTTAATAAAAGTTCGTATTGACCGGACTGTAACTGAGCGGGCAGCGAAAACGACTCCTGCCAGCGGATCGGACCGCTAAACCATTTGCGAACATCGGTTTGACTTGCCAAAACGGTTAGCGTCCCCGTACCTTTATGCCGTAAGATTAGCTGAAGCGGGCGCGGGTTGTAAGGCGATGCGTAACCTACATTCTTTACATTGATCTGACAGGTAATCGACTGCCCTCTCCGAGCCTTGGTGGGCAGAACAGCTTCTTCCAGCACGAAGCGATACCCCAGATTCCGACGGATTTTGTCCATACAACCGTCTGATTGCCAATCGTTGTTGACGGTATTGTTGTAGGCAGCGTTTAGGTAGCTGTAGTGCATAGCCGCCATTTCCTGTTCAGCCCTGCCGACTGGCGCACAGTTATTTTGGGGGCTAAAAGCGTCATCGCAGGTTTCACCACCAATGGCCGTATAGCGGCTATCCTGTTCAAAATACCGCCGGAGCGTTTCGTTGGCAGGTCCCCGTTTTGAGGAAGAATTACCGTAATCGTAAAACGTACCGTAATCATCGGCGCTGGCCAGAAAGCAGTCGTTATGGAAGCCGACCCGCGCAATTGCCGAATGGCTATACGCTTCCTTTTCGCTCATAGCCGATGTGGTAACTGGTGCATTCGGTCCTTTCACAAATCGTTGTTTGATCTGGGGGGTGCGCACCTGCACCATCCGATCACTCGGAAGGGCATTTAACAAAGCGGTCAGCACCTCGTTCCGGTCATGCCAGCTACTGTCGGGGATGACCCCAAGCTGGTTCATCGACGCATCGCCAAAGTAATCGGTAAAGTAATTTTCGCCCCAGATACCGATAAATCCCATCTGCAAAACCGCAATGACATCGGCGTTTTTCGTTAACAACGGTTTGAGCTGAGCGATGTGTGCCAACACGACGGGCTTGCTGGCATCGCCGTAGGGAGGACAGATTTTATATTCGTCGGGGCAGTCGCCGGTATGGGTTTTGTCCGTGTACGAAAAGCGTAAGATTAGTTTTAGGCCAGCCGACCGAGCCGTGTTAAAATCGTTCTGAATCTTTTGCAGAAAGTCGGCGTCGATGGGTGACGTTTTAAAGCGTTCGAGCCGGTAAGCCCGGTAAATCAGCGAGCAAAAAAACGAATAGCTGGCTTTCCCAGGTTGTTGAGGCTGACGACGATAGCGCAACAAAACGTCTTTGTCCAGCGGTTTGAATTCTTCCGTACTGGTACCGAAAGGTATGTAAAAACCCCGTTCCGGATTGGGAAAATCCTGTAGACTTTCTTTGTAAACAATCCGTTTTGTTTGGGCAAAACTTAGCTGAAACAGCACAAGCAGAACACTCAGTAAGCAGAGTTTAGACCGGTTCTTCACAGGTTTGGCGAGAAAGGGTACGAAAGTAAGGAGCGATAATACATCTACTGCCAAATGTAACCCTTAAACGGACTCAAAAACACACGTTATCCATACGTGGAGCTGATTCTGTCAATCTATCTATCAGTAGGAATACGTAACAAAAAAGGTCTTACCGCTGCCCTTTTGCTAATACCGGTATATGTAAAGGCACTAACGCATGGTTCGTACACCTGCTTTTTTAGTTGGTAGCGGCAAAGTGACGGCTTCCTGCAAATTGGAGCAAATTATAACCGGAGCCAGCGCCAAAGCCATTGAGCGAGTGACGCTATACGTCAGTAAGACGCAGTTTGTAGACAGTCGGACGAGCCTTGCTTCCGTTGATCTGAAAGGTGCCGACATCAAAGACCTAAACGCCGTTTCGCTTACCTCAGACTTTCCGGCCATAGTGGGGCAACGCTACGCTTACGCCCGGATCGGCGTAAAATCAGTGGAGTCGAGGATTTGCTCTTTTCGCCCGTACAAAAGGTTCACCCCTAACGCCAGGACATTAAGCAGTAGGGCCACCCGGTTTTCTTGTTTTATAACTAGGTGGCCCTAAAAAATCTTAGCTAAACAGAACGCGGTTCCGCCATACTACCGCATTCTTATGGAAGCCATCTCACACTCATTGATCGATAGCAAGCCAACGGAATCAACCGTTCGACTCTCTGTCTGCCAATTGACTTATTTGTGACGTTAACCGTGTTTTTTACTTTTTCAAGTGCTTATGTTTCTTACTAACTCATTGACTACACCGCTTCACTCCTGGCATGCGGCTTATCTATTGCTTGGCTTGTCAAGCGCGGTTCTGGCACAATCGACCTCTCCTACCCCGCAGGTACGCAAGGCCCCCATCATGAGCCGCTGGGAAAAACAGATTACGGCCGAAAACGCCTGGCGTGAGTACCCTCGTCCACAACTAGTCCGCCGACAATGGCAAAACCTTAACGGAATGTGGGAGTACGCCATCACCCCAAAAACGGCCCCCGCCCCAACAACGTTTGCCGGCCAGATTCTGGTACCGTTCTGTGTAGAATCGACCGTATCGAAAGTTAACAAACCGCTCTCCCCCGACCAGCGGCTGTGGTACCGCCGGAACGTAGCCATACCTCGTGACTGGAACGGGCAACGGGTGTTATTGCATTTTGGCGCGGTCGATTACGAATGCAATCTGTGGGTGAACGGCGGGCTGGTCGGTTCGCACACAGGCGGTTCAGACGCCTTTTCATTTGACATAACAAACTATCTTAAAGACGGTCAGAATCAAGTGTTGCTAGGCGTAACCGATCCGACGTCGACCGATGAACAACCACGCGGTAAACAGCTGCTTAACCCCAATGGCATCTGGTACACGCCAGTATCGGGTATCTGGCAGACGGTCTGGATGGAGCCGGTTCCCAAGGTTGCCCACATCGAAGAAGTACGCCTGACACCCGAAGTTGATTCGGGCCGGGTACGGGTAGATGTATCGTTGAACACGACATTGGATAAGCCCACAACGGCGATTCGGATAACCGCGCTGGATGGCAATCAGACCGTAGCCACGACGATAGTACGGGAAGGACGCCCCGCTCACCTGCCCATCAGCAATCCCAAATTATGGTCGCCTGACCGCCCGTTTTTGTACGATTATCGCGTCGAACTGGTAACGGTAACCGATCCTTTTGCGGGTCGCCCCAACAACCAGCGGATGCACCGAAATGAAGGGGAGCGAGCGGCTTACGCGCAGGCAACTGTAACGGGCAATCCAACCGACGTTGTTACGGGCTATTTTGCCATGCGTAAAATCGCGCTCGGTCCAGGTCCGGTCGCGCAACAGCCGGTCCTGCTGCTCAACAACCAGTTTGTGTTTCAGAACGGACCGCTTGATCAGGGCTGGTGGCCAGGTAGTTTGTTAACCCCTCCCTCCGACGAGGCCATGACGTTCGAGATTGATTTCCTGAAAAAGTCGGGGTTCAACATGCTCCGTAAGCACATCAAAGTAGAGCCGGATCGCTACTACTACCTCTGCGATAAGCTCGGAATTTTGGTCTGGCAGGACATGCCATCGGGTTTTCTGGAAGGACAGAATGAATGGCCGGGCGATCAAAGCGAACCCGTTCGTCGGTCAAAGGCGAAGGAACAGTATGAACTGGAACTGCGCCGGATGATGAATCAATTGCACAGCCATCCCAGCATTGTGACGTGGGTGGTGCAAAACGAAGGTTGGGGACAATATGAAAACCCACGTTTAGCGGCTTGGGTTAAAGGAATGGACCCGAGCCGGGTGGTCAACGCCATTAGCGGCTGGAACGACCGGAACGCGGGCGATTTCTACGACATTCATACCTACGAGCCAGAACCGAAGGCCCCGGCCCCGAAATCAGATCGCGTGGTGGTCATCGGTGAGTTTGGTGGTATTGGCTGGCCGGTGCAAGGCCATTTGTGGAATCCTGACATGCGCAACTGGGGTTACCAGACCTACCATTCGGCTGATGAGGTCCTAAAAGCGTACCAGAAAAAATACGCCAAGATCATTGATTATAAACAGAAACAGGCGCTGTCGGCAGCCGTCTACACGCAGACAACCGACGTGGAAGGCGAAGTCAATGGCTTGCTGACCTACGACCGGGAAGTAATCAAGATTCCGGTCGAAACACTGCGTCAGATTCACGCACCCCTTTTTACCAAATAATCACACCGTCCGGCAACTATTTTTATCCATGAAACGCAGACACTTCTTACACCAATTGACCGGCGCAACGGCTTCTGCGCTGGCCTGGAGTCCGTCGGTATTCGGCGAAGCCGCTCAACAGGTCGGATTTGATGACCTCATGCAGCACAAAATTGCCGATGTCAGTTATACCGAGGTGCAACTGACGTGGCCGCGTTTTGTGGGTAAGAATGCCCGACGCGACATTCACGGCTATGGCCCTAAAGTCACGGTCTGTACGCTGACGACGGATCAGGGGGCCAAAGGCTGGGGGCAACCCAACGGTCGCCGGAATGATGAAATCATTGCCTACGTGCGGGGCAAGCGGGTTGCCGATCTATTCCAGCCCGCTCAGGGAGTGACTGACCCCAAAGCCCTCGCGTTTGATGTACCGCTGCACGATCTGGCAGGCATAATTTTAAACCAACCGGTTTATCAGCTGCTTGGTCAGCGAAAGCCTATTCTGACCAAGTGCTACAGCGGCATGATTTATTTCGATGAGCTGGAGCCAAAGGCGGGGCAGGTACAGACGATGGCAAACGGCATGGACAAAATCATCGAGAACTGCGCCAGCGACTACAAACTTGGCTACCGACAGTTCAAGCTAAAAATTGGACGGGGTAATATGTGGATGGCAAAAGATGCGGGCTTACAGCGCGACATCGACGTGACTAAACTAGTAGCCAAGACTTTTCCCGACTGTGAGATACTGGTCGATGCCAACGATGGGTACACCGCTGACGGAGCGATTTCGTATCTGAAAGGGATCGGAGATATTCCGCTATTCTGGTTTGAGGAACCCTTTGCCGAGACCGTGGCCGATTACCGCAAACTTCGCGAATGGACCCGTGCGAACAAACCGAAAACCTTGCTGGCCGACGGCGAGTACGAACCCGACCAAAATCTTCTACGCGACTTAGAAACGCAGAAGCTGATCGACGTGCACATTACCGACATTATGGGCTACGGATTTACCCCCTGGCGGAAACTAATGCCGGAACTAAAAAAGATGGGCATTTTGGCATCACCGCATGCGTTTGGCGAAGTGCTGAAAACCAACTACACGGCCCACCTGACCGGCGGCCTTGGCAACACGGTAACCATTGAGGGTGTTCCCTGTACCAGCGACGACATTGATTTTGGCGATTATAAAATTGTAAAAGGGCAGCTTGTCCCGTCGTCTGCGCCGGGGTTTGGTATGAAATTGCTTAAAAGCGCCTGATCTATTTCGGCTAAGAAAAACGAAGCCAATACTATCCTCAACAAGTTAAGGCAGCATTGGCTTAGCACCTTTCCAGGTCAGCTTTTCATTGGACAACAGCCAGGTATGACCCTTGTCATTATTGCCTTGGTAAAACAGATAGGTTTGTTTGTTCGTATCGTCAAATACGTGCGGATGTCCTGATTCGCTGGCGTTCCAGCTGCCCGGCGCACCGTTTTTCAGAAAAGGTTCTGACTGCATCCGTTCCCAGTGCAATCCATCTTTGCTGTGCGCGACGCCGATCTGTTGCGGCCAGTTGTTGTAGGCTCCCGCATAAAACATCACCAGCTCTCCCTTCCGCTCGATTACCGACGCCCCTTCGATGCACTCTCCTTCCCAGGGCAGTTCTGGTTTTAAAATTGGCCCATCGGTAGACAGTTGCTTCCATTCGTCGCGATTGAAGGTCGTTTTCAACGGCGTTGCCGCCACGCCCAGAATCTGATTTTTGTAGGCCGGATCGCGGGTAGCGAAGTAAAGAAAGTAGTTATTCTTAAACCGATACACCTCCGCATCAATTGCCCGACCGCAGTTCCAATCGCCCGTAGGGCGAAAGATGGGATTGGTTGCGTTACGCGTGAAATGAATGCCGTCGTCCGACCACGCATGACAGATGGCGTCTTTAGGGCCACCGCCGTAGGTCTGGTAGAACAGGTGTATTTTTCCGTCTTTCAGCAAAGCACCGGGCGCGCAGATACCCGCTTTTTCGTAATCAGCAACGGGAGGTATTTCCGCAATTTTCTGCCAGTCAACGAGATTCCGGCTCTCGGCGACACCAATTCCCCAACCGTGCTTTACCCCGGCAGAGTCCGTGTAGGCGGGTACGGAAAAATACATCAGGTAACGGCCTTTGAACTTAACCACGTGCGGATCTTTTGCGTAGGGTCGTCCTAATCGCGACCGGTCGCCATACATCATTTTTCGGGGCTCATCGCGGTGAACAGCGAGTGGACGCAACCAGCCGCTGCTCACCGTCAACAGGATCGCCAGACATATGGGCACCGCAACGTGGTATACTTTCATTGGTTATTTACTCCAAATTAAGGGCGAGATTGACCACCCGTAGACCCTCCTCCCGCTTGAGTCTGGCTAGAACCATCACTCTTCACGTCGTCGTTGTTGACCGATTTTGCTTTCCGACGGGGGGCCTCCATCGTCATCTTGCCAATTTTAAGGGTAAATGTCAGGCGAATACCCCGGTTATACAAGTACACATCGTTGACCTGACTCAGCAAGGGCGAGTTTAATACCGTGTGGATGTTAAATCGGTTGGTAAGAAAGTTTTCGGCGGCTAGGCCAAGGCTGGCTTTCTTGTTGTTGAATTCTTTCTTGACACCGATTGTGTAGAAGCCGAATCCACCCTGTCTTCCCTGCAATTGCACCTGCGAGCCCTGCATAAAGCCAAACGCCTGAGCCCCCCATCCATTTTTGAACGTAGCGTTCATAAAGGTACCCCCACTGATGTTGAACCCGTTGTTAGTTTGCTCAATGGAAGCGCCATCGAGACCCATTGTCTGGCCAGTCAGACTTGTGTAGAAGGCATTTAAAAACAAGCCAACCGTAATTTTTGAACTAGCGGCTACGTTGGCAAACAGGTTGGTACCGTATGCGTGTTGACGACCGATGTTCTGATAGCTGGTAACAATAGCGCCCGGTATCGTGTCGGAAGGCTGGCTAACCTGCGTAATGGCGTTGTTGGTGACGCGACCGAAAAACGTTGCGTTGATAAACGTTTTGCCGATGGATTTACTCACTCCTAATTCAACGTTATTCGTCAATTCAGGATTCAACCGGGGGTTACCGATGGTAATGTTCTGGGGATTGGCCGCGTTGAAGTTTGGATTTAACTGTTGCAGACCGGGACGCTGAATCCGGCGGTTGAACCCAAGTTTGAGCGTTGTTCCCTTGAACGTCCGGGAAGCATTTACGCTAGGGACTAATACGCCATAATCACCGATACCGAGGCTACCGCCTTCGCGTGTACTGGCGTCGATAAAGGTATGCTCGTAACGCAGTCCTCCCTTGAACGTGTATCGATTTTTTGTCGTGAACGTGTAGGATGAATATCCAGCAGCAATGTTTTGATGGTAGGTCAGTTCGCCCAGTGTATTGTTTGCTTCCGTCGTAAACCCACCCGATGGTCCAGCCAGCAAGTAGCGGTAGTCACTGTTGACTTGGCGGAAGATAGCTTTTCCCCCAAATTCCAACAGCTGATTCTGCCGAATGGGAGTCTGGTAATCCGTTTGCAGCGTGAATTCCTGGTTGACGTTTTTGTTCAGGTTTCGTTGACGGGCTGTTAACTCGCCACTGCCACTGAACAGGTTCGCGTCAAAGTTATTGGTCAGATCATTGCGGCTATAAAGCGTTGACACACTCCATTCCTGCTGCGGTTTGAACGTGTGCAGGTAATCGACGTTTGCATCCACTGTACCCGATAGATTCTTAACGTCTACATTTCGATTCCCGGTTGACATGAGCGTGTTGTTGGTAAACAATTGCGTTACCAGATCTTGCTGATTGAGCATGTTCCGCACACCATAACGAACACCGGCTGTGATACTCTGGTTTTTAGCCAGATCGTAATCGAAGCCCAGATTGTACTGACCGAAAAGACCCGAACTGTTGCCGTTACCACTTTGGCGGGTCAGCGTCGTTACGTCGTTTACCTGGCTGGTCTGATCAAGGTTAGTTTTGGTGATGGTGTTGTACATGGCTCGTCCAAAACCGCCCAGCGTAAAACCTGCTTTACCTTTGCGATAGTTGCCGTTGAGTGACAGCATGGAACCCCGGTTGCCTACCCCCGAATCGACATTGAGGTTTAAGCCTTGCAGGCTGTTCTTTTTGGTAATGATATTGATTATCCCTCCGGAGCCTTCCGCGTCGTACTTGGCCGAAGGACTCGTGATGACTTCCACGGTTTTGATCTGGTCAGCGGGAATTTGCTTGAGCGCATCCGACACGCTACTGGCTACAATTGTAGACGGCTTATTATTGATCAGCACTCTAATATTCTGGCTTCCACGAAGCGACACGTTGCCGTCCAGGTCAACGGTAAGCATCGGTACTTTCCGCAGAACATCGCTGGCGTCACCACCCTTTGCCGTAATGTCTTTCTCCGCGTTATACACCAGCCGGTCTACTTTCTCTTCGATCAGCGCAGCCTGCCCCACCACCGTCACTTCCTCCAGCGTTTTGATGCTGGAAGCAAGTTTGATCACACCCAGATCAAGGGTTTGTCCATCGGTGAGTGTCAGGTTGGTGATGGTCTTATTCCGAAAACCGACAAAGCTGACCAGCACATCGTATTGACCAGCAACCAACTTGGTCAGCGTAAATTTTCCTTTCTCATCTGCGACCGTACCGTCCACCGCTTTTCCGGTGGCCTTTGTATAGAGTGCTATACTGGCAAATTCTACAGCTTTAGCTTGGGTCGAATCCATGACGGAACCAACAATTCGGGCACTTCCTTTTGGGCTTTGATCACCCGCCGTTCCCGGCAACGCCTTGGCCGGGGCTGAGGAGGGGATTGTCGGAGATTGAGCCTGGCCTGGCGTTAGCAAACTCCCTACCAGCAAAAGGGTAGTGATTAGGAAGAGGTTCGTTTTCATAGCTTTTGTTTGACCTGACAAAGGTTAAACAGCGTACGAAGCCTTGAAAACAAAAACGGACGAAGTAAGGATTCCACCGGATAGACAACGGTTAATGACTGACGAGTGTAAAGGCTTACCGACCCAGCCAATCTTTAAATTCGGAAACGCGGCTCATACTGACAAATACCTCCTGCCGGGCTGTAGGCCGCAAATCAAGCTTTAGCTTCCCGGCAGAATACGCATTGATGGATTGAATAGCCGTTCGGGCGACGATGAATTGGCGGTTAACCCGAAAGAAATGAGTGGGATTCAATAAACCGGCTACCTGATCCAGACTGTATTCAAGCGGCAACAACTGGCCCCCTTTCGTGACCAGAAATGTGGCTTTGTCCTCGGAATAAAAGTAAGCGCTATCGCTCACCTCCACGCTGTGAATCTTAGTACCAATACTGACCATAAACCGCTCTTTGAACCCACTGGGCTGCGGCTGTTGCATAAATTGAAGCAGTGCATTCAGGTTTGGCAATGCGGGTTCGCTTCGGATGCTTTTGAATTTGGTCAATGCGGCAACCAACTCATCATAATCGACGGGTTTAAGCAGGTAGTCGATGCTATTGACCTTGAAGGCTTTAAGCACATACTCGTCGTAGGCAGTGGTGAAGATTACAGGCAAGGTAAGATCAAGCTGCTCAAAAATGCGAAAAGCCAGTCCGTCCTCCAGGTGAATATCCATAAAGGCCAGATCGGGTTGTGGATTTCCGCTAAACCAGTCGACCGCTTCCTTTACCGAAGGCAGTTGGGTAAGCACCTGCACGCGGGGATCATACTTTTTCAACATTCGCTCCAGCTGGTGAGCGGTACGGTCTTCATCTTCAATAATGACGACGTTCATGGTAGGAGAGGGATTTTGACGATAAACGATTCATCCTGTTTGCCATACTCAATCGTCCGGTCCGTGAGCAGGGCATAGCGGTTGATAATGTTTTGCAGACCGACACCCGTAGACCGTTCGGGTTGGTCGCGGGGTTGCCAGGGATTTTCGATAATCAATGTTTCGTCCCGGCAGTAAATCCGCACCTGTAGCGGTTCCTTGACCGACATGCGATTGTGCTTGACGGCATTTTCGACCAGCAACTGAAGTGATAGGGGGGCAATACGGTACTGATTCAATTGAGTCGGTGAAAGATCAATGGACACGTCAAACTTGTTTTCAAAGCGGATCTGAAGCAGAAACGTGTAAGCACGCATGAAATCGACTTCCGTTTTGAGCGAGACAAGTTCCTGGTCCCGCTGTTCGAGGCTGTAGCGGTACACTTTAGCCAACTGCTTGATATATTGCTCGGAAAGATCCGCATCCTCGTGTACCATTGAGGTGAGAATACTCAGGCTGTTAAACAGAAAATGAGGACTAAGTTGATGTTTCAGGGCTTCTACTTGACTAAGCGCGGCTTCTTTCTCCGAGCGTTCTGCCCGAAGCTGGACATCTTTCAGTTGCTGATACGAGCGGGAGATAATGGTTAGATAGAATGTCGATAAGATAATGACCACGTTAAAAACCTGGTTCACCCGTTGCAGATAAGCAAATACCTCGGGAGAAAACGGGGGTTCATGGGGTTGGGAAGGCTGGCCCAGGTAAACTTGAAAAAACAGGGTAAACAAGGCCGACAGGATCAGGTGAAACACTTTGGCGTAAAGCGCAGCCAGACCCAGCGAGATCAGCATCGTCAGAATCATGGCCAGCCAGTTAAATTCCAGCAGAAAGTCGGCACCAAATAGGCGGAATAGCTGCTGCTGAATCCAGTCAGTAGCCGTAATCCAAATAAAGAATAGCCCCAGAGCGATTGATACAAAGACTAAAACAAACGGAGCAATCTCCAGCAGCTTGGCCGGATTGCGCACGGACTCAGGCAGGTTCACGTACAAGAGCATGGGTGAATACAGCACTATAAGTCGTATGGCTATTTGCCATTTTTGTCGGAAGGTTAGTTTGTCGGCCATGATCGTTGTCTGTAAGAAGGCCAAATCTTCCGTTGGCTACTAAGTAAGCGTTGAAAGTAGTGAATCAAGCCGCTCTTTCCAGTAACAGCAAAGCCCTGACTAGCTCTTTCTCCGTGAGCGTGACTAGACAGGGCATTGATAGTATGAACTGTAGCACAAGCGGCTAATGAAAATTCCTCCACTGCGCTTCTATTCCTGGATCGTTACCGATTGTTGGCTGGGAAGATCGGTAATGGTAAATGCTTTCAACGTACGCTCTTTGCCAACGGCAACCGAAAGCTGGTATTGGCCTTCTTCCAGGTTGGATATATCGAATTTTTGTTGGACCCCGTCGCGCAAATTGACATTACCCGAATAAAGCACATGTCCTTTATCATCCCGTAAGGAAATAGTAGCCGTTGCTTTTTCGGGAGCAACGATTAGTCTAAGCTTTTCCTGACCAATCAGCGACGTGGTAACATGCGGTTTGGTGGGCTCACTGGTTTTAGCGAACGATGCGGAGCTGGCTACCAGCCCTGCCATCAGGATAAAAATCTTTTTCATGGTCTGTCTATTGTTTACTTGTTGTTGGTTGACAGATCAAAAGTAGGCTGGTGCTTGATGGTCAGAAAGTTAAAGGTGACAGAATCGAGAATCTGGGGGATGAGCGTCGGGTTTAGCGCGACGAGTGCAACAGCCAGACCATCGACAACAATGGGGTAAATGACCCAGGCTTATACTAACTGCGCAGGAAGCCAGCAACGCCATAAATCATTTGACGGTACAGGCTAATCGTATTTAGCCACTACTTCCATTTCAGATATCAGGAAGTGGATAGTCGATCTTATAGTACGCCTAATTGAATTTTGGCTAAACCAAACGGTATTCCGGCTAAATCCGCCAGAACACTTGTGCTGACCTTTGCAAAAAGAAAATAGCACGATGAAAGCAATTAGAATCCATGCCTTCGGTGGACCCGAAGTGATGAAACTCGACGAAGTTGAACAACCTATTCCCGCTACCGACGAAATCCTGGTGAGGGTATATGCTACTAGTGTTAATCCGGCGGATTATATTATCCGTCAGGGCGGTAACGAGGTGTTGCGGTCTTTTCTGAAATTACCCCTAGGATTGGGGTTGGATGTGGCCGGCGTGGTCGAGCTAATCGGCAGCGCAATTACCCGCTTTAAGGTGGGGGATAAGGTGTATGGCGTCCCAAATTTCCCCGGCGATGGTAGTTATGCCGAATACATTGCAGCCAAAGCCAGCCAGTTTTGGTTGATGCCTCAAAACATCAGCTTTAATGAAGCGGGAGCGCTGCCCTCCTGTGCCTTGATTGCCTGGAATGGCATCGTCGATCTTGGGAACGTTAGTCCAGGAAAACGGGTGCTAATTCACGGGGCAGCTGGTGGGGTCGGTAACCTGGCCGTGCAGTTTGCCAAGGCCAAGGGTGGCTATGTGATTGGAACGGCTTCGGCTCATAATGTTGAATTTTTGACCGAGCTAGGGGCCGACGAAGTGATCGATTACCGCAACCAGCAATTTGAGGAATTATTGCACGACATTGACGTGGTGTTCAATGCCTCGCCGGTCCGCGACGAGAGCGTTCGGATCAAGTCGGTTGAGGTGATGAAGGCAGGTAGTATTTTTGTATGTACGCATCTGGACGAACCCTTTAGCGATGATTTTTTGACCGCACTGGTTCAAAAGAATGCGACAGCCACCCTGGTTGGGCAAGGAAGCGTAACGACCTACACGTCATCCCTGGACGGGGTTACCCAGCTTATTGAGGAAGGAAAAGTAAAAGCCGTGGTGAGCCAGGTATACCCTTTAGAGGAAGTGGCCCAGGCCCACCGCCAAAGCGAAACCAAACACGTACGCGGTAAAATTGTTCTGCAAATACGAAACGAAGACTAGTCCCGTGAAGCGCTTTAAAACCATCAGCGAGTTTCTACAATTCCGACACCTGCCCCGACCGGAGCACCCGCTGATTAGTGTGTTTAAAGTAGAGTCCGTTGAAACTTCGAATCTTCTGAACGAACCAGCGTCCTGGTGTTGCGACTTCTACTGCGTTGCGCTCAAGCGAGTAGCTAGTACCCAGGATGTCAAATTGAAGTATGGGCAGCAAACTTATGATTACGACGAAGGTATTCTATCTTTCGTATCACCAAATCAAGTACTAAGCCTGACTGTTGATCCGAACGCTGTCCAACTCAAACAATCCGGATGGATGCTGCTCATTCATCCGGATTTTCTCTGGAACACCTCCCTGGCCAAAACCATTCATCACCATGATTTTTGGGACTACTCGGTCAGTGAAGCGTTGTTTCTATCCGAAAAAGAAGAGATTCAGCTGGTTACGATTCTCAACACGATTCAGCAGGAGTGCCATTCAAACCTGGATACGTTTAGTAAACGCATCATCGTTTCGCACCTGGAAACCCTGCTCAATTACGCCGACCGCTTTTACCACCGGCAGTTTATCACCCGGGATAAAACCAATCATCAGCTTCTGGAGCAGTTGGAAACGTGGCTAAATGCTTATTTTGACCAGGATGATCTAATTACCAAAGGGTTGCCAGCGGTTGGGCAGATCGCCGATGCCTTACATGTATCGCCTAAATATTTGAGTAGCCTTTTAAAAGCGCTAACCGGACAAACCGCCCAGCAGCACATCCACCAGAAACTAATCGAGAAAGCGAAAGAAAAGCTGTCCACCACGGATCTAACCATTAGCGAGATCGCTTACGAATTAGGCTTTGAGCATCTTCAATCGTTTAGTAAGCTGTTCAAAACAAAAACCAACCAGTCTCCGCTGGCGTTCAGGGCTTCCTTTCATTAACAACTGCCATTGCTCCCAACGTCAACGGACCCGATTGACCACTTTGTATAAATTCACGACTAACCACTTTCTATCCCAACAAATCCTCACTTATCGTTAGTCATCGACAAGATTGTGTATTGCCCTAATGATCTGTTGTAACGGCTGACCGTTGAATGCAATAGGCAGTCACTCGTACCCTTTACGGCAGCTTTATCAAGCGTTGGGCGTGTTGCTTCGCCTTGTTTCTACTTCCTCCTCCGTAAAGCCTGCCGTTCGAAAAGTCTCGTAAAAATAAAACGGCTCAACGTAATTCATCTGTGCATAACAATACGCCAGGGGCGTCAACGGAATGAATTCAGCAGCAAGACCAAAATCGATCTGTACTGAACCCAATTTACTAATCGATAATAGGACCTGACAACCACACGTTGGGAGGAACTGGTAAGCCAGCCATCTCCAACAAAGAGTGTTCAATCGTTAGACTCATCGCATTCAGCGCCAAATCATTCGGTTCGTTCCCAAACGGCTCACTGATCTCTTCCACAATCGCATCCAGTGCCATAAAGGTGTACCCAATGAAGGTAACCATAACCGGCGTCATCCAGCCAATGCTATCGACTAAACCAAACGGCAACATAAAACAGTAAATGTAAACCGTTCGGTGTAGCAAGACATGATAGGGAAAAGGGATAGGCGTGTTTTTGATCCGTTCGCACCCTCCGACAACGGACGAGAGCTTGTCCAGATTTTGATCAATGCCCATTTTGGTGATGGCATCTAGCCGACCCTGTTGTTCCTGTGTCTTTAGCCAAACCGCCATTTCTTTTAAAATGAGAACCGGGATAAACTGACGTTGGAGCAAGGTCGCACTCAGCGAAGTTGGTAAGAGTCGGTTTAGATCCCCAGCCGGGTTTGTGTTTCGAAGCTGATGCTTCAAGGCATAGGCGTTGGCAATAGCGAGCAGAACAAACAGGTTAGTATGGCCGGCCTGACTATCCGCTGAGGTAACATAGGCCAGAACCTGGCGAACAAGCGAGCGACTATCGGTCAACAGGGCTCCCCAAAGCTTACGACCTTCCCAATAGCGGTCATAAGCGGCTGAATTACAGAATCCCAGAAAGATTGCCAAGGCGACACCCACTAATGTAAACGCAGCGGGATTAAGGGCGATTTTATAGTGAAACAGGACACCGTGATACTGGTAGATAAAGACCGAAAACAAGGCGAGTAGTAGCAGTCTGGGCAGAATTTTCGACAGCACTGATCCTCGCCATATGAACAGCATCCGAAGCCAGTTTTCGCGTTTTCTCGTAATCATAGTATGAATCTAAACCAAACCACCGCAAAATTAGGGAAAAGCGGTTTGGCGATTATACCCGATGTTTGCTGTACTTATTTTTCTAATGTACCGACTTCGTTTGCTCGTAGTTTGCTTGTAGAAACGGGGCATTTGACGAGATAAACGAATCTATTTATTGTAAGTAACTTTCAGGTAAGGGTAGTCAACAGTTTCCATTGCCTAGTCGTTTCCTAACGATTTTACTCGCTCGGCTATTCCCTGCCAGGAAAAATTAGTTTTATAGTTTTAGGCTTTCTTTTAACCTGAGTATGGCTTCTTCTTTTCAACACAATGGTGCCCTAGAACAACAGTCTGCTGACCTGCTAGCGACCCAGAAACTGCTCAGAGCTACTTTGGACGCTACCAAAGATATGATTCAGGTCTTTGAAGCCGTGCGAAACGAGCAGGGTGAGATTGTCGATTTCAAATGGATACTCAATAACCACGCTTCCGAGAAAATCTACGGCGATGTACTTGGTAAGAGCCTGTTGACACTCAACCCAGGTGTAGTAGCCGAAGGTATTTTTGCGGCCTTTAAACAAGTAGTCGAAACTGGCGTGCCCCAACAGTACGAGAAGCAGTATGTCCACGAGCAGTTTGATGGCTGGTTTCATCAATCCGTGGTTAAGCTGAATGACGGGGTGACCACCACTACCTCCACGATTACCGACCGCAAGCAGGCCCAAGAACAGATTAAGCATAGTCAGGCATTTTTGCAATCGGTCATCGACAGCTCTCTGGATATCATTCAGGTCTTCAAAGCGGTACGGGATGAGACGGGCAACATCCGGGACTTTGTCTGGGTCATGAACAACCAGAAAGCCCTTAATCAAAACGGGGATGTCATTGGCAAAAGCCTGTTAACAATAAATCCCGGCGTGGTTCAGACCGGGATTTTTGACCACATGATCGAGGTAGCCCAAACGGGTGTGCCTTATGAGCATGAACAGTATTATGCCCATGAGCAGTTTTCGGGCTGGTTCTACCAGGCACTAGTCAAAACAGACGACGGTGTCGCCATGACCACCCGCGATATTAGCCGGCAAAAACAAGCCGAGCAGGAAATTCTTCGCCTGAAAGACGAGCTAACGCAACAGGTAACCGATAAATACCAGGCTCTTTTTAACTCCATCGATCAGGGATTCAATATCATCGAACTAATCTTTGACGACAATGGGCGCGTTGTCGATTACTGGCAACGAGAGCACAACCCGGTCTTTACCCGAATGACGGGAATCAAAGACGCTATCGGCAAACGAATGAGCGAACTGGTGCCTTATGTCGAGCCGGAGTGGCACCAGATGATTCAGGACATCTACTACACCGGTGAGCCGATACGCGTTGACTATCCCGTCGGGGCGCTTGGACAATGGTTTACGGCGTACATGTCGCGGGTGGGTGGCGAAGGCAGTCCGCTGATTGCCTGTGTGTATGATGACATTACCGAACGCAAGCAGCGGGAACAACACCAGGCGTTTCTGCTTCAGCTATCGGACACCTTACGAACGCTGGACGACTTTCAGACCATCGAAAACACCAGCCTGCAAATGCTCTCCGATATGCTGGGCATTGATCGTTCCTACATTGCTACTTCGACTAAAGGGCAAGACCATACCGTAGTTAGAGCGGCTTATAACCCAAGTAGTCTGACTTCCTTGGTAGGCAATTATCGAATGGCTGATTTTTCCGAAGGAATCTACTGGATCGACGAACAGACCTTACTTATTGAAGATATAGCTACGGAGCCTACCCTTTCTGAATTAACCAGAACATCGCTTAAGTCTATTGACCTGGCGGCCCTACTTTCGGTTTCACTACGCGAGGGAGAGCAACCTGAAATGTGGTCGTTTGTTGCAGCCAACTCCAAGCCGAGAAAATGGACGAAAGGGGAAGTAGAGCTAATCGAAACAGTTGCTGAACGCACCTGGGCTGCAATCGAACGAGCTAAAGCCGAGGAAGCCCTTCGCCGGAGTGAAGCCCATCTGGCAACTATTTTTCAGGCGGCTCAGGTCGGCATTTCTGAAATTGACTCTACGGGTCGATTTACCAGGGTCAACGACAAATTATGTCAGTTGCTGGGCCGCTCGTCGGCAGACCTGCTTACGATGAACGTGAGCGATGTAACCTTCGCGGATGATATTCCGACCAGTGAGCAGGCGCTGCAACAACTTATAGATACCCGAGAGCCCGTTTCGCTGGATAAGCGATACGTCGGAGCTGATGGCAAGCTGGTGTGGGCCAACAGTTCGATCTCCCTGCTACCCTTCCTGGATAAGTCGCCCCAAACCATTGTGGTTATTACCGTTGATTTAACCCGCCGTCGGGAGGCCGAAGAATCGTTACGACAAAGTGAAGAGCGCTATCGGACGCTGGTCGAAAACCTGCCCGATTATGCCATCTTTCGGGTTGGGCTAGATGGACTAATCAGCGAGTGGCTGGAGGGGGCGCAACGGTTGACGGGCTATGCCGTTGACGAAATCATCGGGCAGCCTGTTTCTAGCCTGTATACACCGGAAGCGCAGCAAGCAGGTGACCCCACAGATGAACTGAATGAAGCGCTGCAAACGGGACGGGCCGAACACGAAAGCCTGCGGATTCGAAAAACCGGGGAATACTTCTGGGTGAACGAAATTACAACGGCCATTCGGCAGGAGACAGGGCAGGTCGTCGGCTTTACCAAGATCAGTCGGGACATCAGCCGACGTAAACGGGCACAGGAAACGCTCCGCCAACACGAGCAACGAACTCGTCTGGCCGTCGAAGCAGCCGATATGGCGACTTGGGAGTGGCAACTGATCACCGATGAAGTGTACTGGAACGAACAACACTTTCGCCTGCTGGGGATGGAGCCTCAGCAGGAGCCGGTACCTTCAGCGGTATTCATCAGCCATATTCATCCCGATGACCGATCGTGGGTAACGGCGGAATTATTGCGGGTTATTGCGGAA
Source organism: Spirosoma oryzicola (assembly GCF_021233055.1). Lineage (NCBI taxonomy): Bacteria > Pseudomonadati > Bacteroidota > Cytophagia > Cytophagales > Cytophagaceae > Spirosoma > Spirosoma oryzicola. Next base: position 29,673 of record NZ_CP089540.1, read on the forward strand.
CAAACGTTGTTCGATGTCGAATTTCGGATTGTGCGCGATGACGGGGGATTACGTTGGCTTAGTGGCTACGGCCGCGTGACCAAAGTCGAGGCCGATGTTCCTGTTCAGATCAGCGGGGTCATGCTGGATGTTACCGAACGAAAGGAAGCCGAAGAGGCTCTCAAACGCTCCGAAGAACGGCTACAGAAAGCTTTGTCGATCCGAACGGTAGGTGTCATCTACTTTGATTTGGAAGGAACTATCCACGATGCCAATGACGCCTTCGGACGCATGAGTGGCTATACCCGGCGCGACTTTATCGAAGGGCGAGTCCGTTGGGATGAACTGACACCGCCTGAATTCATGGCCGTAACCCGCAACGCCCAGCAGGAGTACCGATTAAAAGGCGAGAATACACCGTATGAAAAGCAGTACCGCCGTCCAGATGGAAGTCACTGGTGGGGCTTATTTGCGGGCAAGCAGTTGGGAAAAGATGACTATATCGAGTTTGTCCTCGACATCAGCGAGAGCAAACAGGCCCAGCAGGCGCTTGAAGAAACCGACCGCCGTAAGGATGAGTTTCTGGCAATGCTAGCCCACGAATTGCGCAATCCGCTAGCCCCGGTCCGCAATGGTATCCAGCTACTGGCCCAGACCCACGCTGATGATCAGGTGCTGGGAACGCTGCTGCCCATTATGAACCGGCAGATGGATCACTTGCTTCGAATGCTGGATGATCTGCTGGATGTGAGTCGCATCAGCCGGGGCAAGATTGAGCTGCGAAAAGAGCGGATAGATTTGACTCAGGTAGTCAACCAGGCAATCGATGCCATACAGACTCTATATACGGACTCCGGTCGGCAGTTAAGCACACAGCTGCCTGCCTATTCGTTGTACGTGGATGGCGATGCGACGCGGTTACACCAAGTAGTGACCAACCTACTAACCAATGGCCTGCGGTATACCAACCAGGGAGGACAAGTCTGGCTCACCCTGGAGCCTGTCGGGGAACAAGCCATACTGCGGGTAGCTGACAATGGCATTGGCATTGCCGCCCACCAATTGGACGCCATTTTCGAGCTATTCGTTCAGGCCGATACATCGCTAGCCCGCTCGCATGGTGGCCTGGGTTTAGGCCTGACGCTGGTAAAAGAACTAACTGCCATGCATGGGGGACGGGTAGAAGCGCACAGTGAGGGCCTTGAACAAGGCAGTGAGTTTGTCGTATATTTACCAATCTTAATGGCTGAATCCGTCGAAAAATGACAACTGGTGTAAACCCACAATCCCCTGTCAGGCGCGTTTTACTCGTCGATGACAATGCGGATGCGAACCTGATTTTGAGTATATCGTTACGATTGAATGGATATGCTGTTCAGTCGTGTATCAGCGGTCAACAGGCACTGGAAATCACGCAAACCTGGACTCCCCACGCTATTTTACTCGACATCAGTATGCCCGGTATGGATGGGTACGAAACTTGTCGTCGGCTACGGGAGCAGCCTGGGGGGGATCAGGCTGTGATCGTTGCGGTAACGGGCTATGGACAGGAAGAAACCCGTCGGCGGACGCGGGAAGCGGGCTTTGATAACCATCTGGTGAAGCCGGTAGATGTAGCCGCTCTGCCGAACTTACTTAGTGAACTTATTGATCAGAAGAATGCCGATGCAGCTATAGATAGCTAATCAATAACTACTTTGCTGCCAAAAATACGGAGACCACATAACGATGGCGATTTATTGTCTGTGAATCGATCTGTGGCTAGACCAGTTATCAAATCTGGATCATTGGTCTTTTTCATCACTTAGCTCCCAACCACTCTACGCTAATGTGGCTAACGACTCGAATTGCAGTACCCAACTTCACGACTCAGCTATAGCCGCTGGACGAGTTATTCGACCAGAAAAAGGCTTATCACAGAACCGACTTTTCCCAGTAGTTGCTAAGCAACGAAAAATGCTGCTGCCAGTCTTTATAATCGGCTGGTTTGACCACAAAGTCATTGCTGGCGCGGTCAAAGGCACTCGTCCTATCCTCCACGTCATTCGAGCGGCTTATCGTAATGACCGGCACCGCATCAAACAGCGGATTGGCTTTGATGCTTTCTAGCAGAGCCAATCCGGCTTCAGCCGTGGGGAGATACAGATCCAGTAAGATCATAACAGGTAGACTTTTCTCGCTCAAGCCATAGGAATCCAGATAAGCCATCGCTTGATCCGCGCTCGAAAGCCAGACGGGCTCTGCTTCCTGAAATTGCTTTGACAGCATCCACCGGATTAGAAACCATTCGTCAACATTGTCCTCAATAACCAGGATAGTTGGTTTGCTAAACTGCGCCAGTATTGATTCAGAATAGGTTGTTGGAGCTAGACTATTTTGCTCGAGTAAGTCAACAATCGTCTGGGTTACCTGGGCTCGGTATTGAGCGAGTTGAATCTTAAATGAACGCATAGGTGGCCGTTTGCTCTTAATGGTGAACTTTATATGTTGCATCCTTGCAATGAGTAACAGCCGAACATTACAAACCAAACGGGAACGAATAGGGTAAGCCAGAAAAGTGAGGAAACGGCAAAACAAAGCAAGCCATTATGGTAACTAGGCTTCAATAAGGCTACGAGAGGTACTTTAGTTAGGCAATGGGTCTTATTATAAACGCTTTAGTCAACGCTTTATCCGTAATTTTCCGACTCTGTTTCTAGCCACCTACTCAAGTATGACTTTGCACGTAACCTCTTCCCCAGGGGATAAACCCTCTAATGACTTCTCCTGTCAACTCGACAGCATTGAAGACGCTTTTGACGCCCTTAATACCCTGGTTGTGGTCGGACAAACCCTACACGGCGCTTACCTAGTCGACCAAGATCATATCTTTACAATACCCGTCGCGGCCTTTGATGGACAGCCTATCGGTGATACCATTGCCAGACTAGAAAAAGAGTGGCAGTATTTATTAGATAAGCCTTCGCCGGATAAGGCTAATAATGCAAATCCGTTTTGGCAGGAGCGAGTCGATTCGCTGACAACTCGTATTCAAAATGCGCAGCGCATGATCGCCAATGTTGAGGGCTTGCTGGCTCGCGCCACTGAATGGAAAGCAGGAGCGCTGAAAACGCATACGGTTAATCGATACACCCGTTACATTATTCGAGAGAAGGCTTACTTGATGAAACTATCGCGCTTGCAGAAAATGGCTCAAGGAAAGCAGGGGGAACCCTAATCTGTGGCGAACCTCAACGAATTTCTCTAAAGCGTATTCATTAAAACAATCTGAAACAAAAAAGCCGGACTCGCTAGTGATGAGTCCGGCTTTTTTGTTAATTCTTGTCGTCTTTTAGCGTTGCCAAAAAGCTAACTACGTCTCGAATTTCTCGTTTACTGAGCAGGTATTTCATATCCGGCATACTCGACGGAGCAGAGGTTCGTTTGGCGATTTGATCCTTCCGAACAATGATGTCAGGATCATCACCACTTTTAAGAACCAGTTCCGAGTCGGTTTCCTTTTGCACAATACCGCTGAGCGTTTTGCCGTCTTTCATATCGAGTATAGCCGTTCCAAAACCAGGGGCTAAACGCGCGCTTGGATTGATAACCGCTTCGAGCAGTTGCTCGCGGGTCAGGCGGCTGGCAACTCCGTTGAGCCGAGGTCCGGCGTTGCCACCCAAATCGTCGTAGGAATGGCAGCGGATGCATTGCGCCGTTTGGTGACGGAAAAAGATGCGTCGGCCTTTGTCGGGTTCACCGCCGAACAGACTGGCCTGGTACGAAGCCAGCACGGCATCGGGCGACTGTTTGCCCAGAATCGCTTTGTGCTTCGCAATCAGTTGGGGCGAGTGCGTCTCAGTGATCGCTTCTTCCAGTTCCAGTGTCACTTCGACGGGTATTTTCCCGGCAGACAGATCAGTCAACAATTGATCGAAGATTGGTTTAGTATTCGCGATCGGCAGTTTTCCCAGCGTGACCAGGGCTGCCTGTTTTTCTTCCGTCGAATGCGTTTTCAGCACGTCGGCCAGTTGAGCCACCATCTGCGCTTTGGGCATGCTGGTTTTGCCAATCAGATCCAGCGCGGCAACCCGCACCCGCTTGTCGCCATCAGCCAGCGCCGTTTCAATCGCTTTCCCGATTTGTTTATCGTTCAACGCAGCCAGTGCCCGCAAGGCTTCCTCCCGAATTTCGGGATCTTTATCGCTTTTCAACCGATCCATCAATACGGGTCCAGCGGTGCTTAACGACAATTTACTGATTGCCCGAATAGCGCTTTTACGAATTGCCACTTCTGAACTGGTAGCCAAACTCGTATACAAATCCGCTGACTTCGTTTTTAGCGAGGCTAAATCACGCGTGATCGGGCCACGGTACCGACCATCCACCCGGTCGAGCAACGATGGTTTGGCCCAGGTGCTCAGGGCGTCCAAGGCTTCGGCCCGTAAGGCTACGGGATTGTTCGTTCCTTTGGCGTACTGCATTAGATTCTGCATCGCTTCGGGCGTTCCCACGCGCAGATTAGCGTTGATGGCCCGGCGAATAAGCGGCTCGTTGGTAAACTTCGTACTGGCGAGCACATTACCCAAAGCGGGCAGCGCCTGCGGAATCGACAGATCGTCGTTGATACCACGGGCCGCTTCAGTTACGATAAACTCGTCGCTATCTTTCAGGAAGTTAGCGATCCCTGGATTATTCATCCGGCGCAGGGCCACAACCGCAGCGATACGCACCGCCCGCGATGGGTGATTCGACAGCGCAATAACGGGCTCCGCTTTACCGATGCGAGCCAGCGCCAGACTACCCGCGTGCCGGAGGTAGGTATCTTCGTCTTTGTTGTCTTCCAGCAACGCAATAATTGGCTGAATCGCAGGTGCGTACGCAATACGACCCAATGCTTCGGCAGCAAAAAAACGCGTACGGCTATTGCTGTCTTTCAGCAGGGGAAGTAAGGCCGCCCCGGCTTCTTTGTACCGCATATCGCCCAGCCAACGAGCAGCCTGCGCCCGAATTTCAGCGTCTTTGTCGGTCAACAGCGGCATCAGGCGTTGCGCGTACTTCGACTCTTTACGAGCCAACTGACTCAATCCCCAGATGCCATGAATACGGGCCAACTGGTGGTCGGTCTGCTGGATCATCTGGCCAAAAGCCGTCGCCCCTGCGTCGCCCCGCTTCACGAGTTCAAACTGCGCTTTCTGCCGGACGCGCATATCCGCATTTTTGAGATAGCTGCTGAGATCACTGATCGACGTTTTACCGAAATCCTGAGCCAGCAGTTTTTTGGTCAATGCCCGTTCGGCCCAGTTCGCTCCGTCTTTATCGTCCAGTTTCCAGATGCGGCCGTAATCTTTCGTATCCCAACCGTTGATCCAGTCGGCTACGTACATAGCGCCATCGGGCCCGAAATCCAGGCCGGTAGCCAGTACATTGCTCAGAATCTTTTTCGACTTGTCCAGCTGGAACGACGCTCCTTTGGGTTTCAGCGTAAACGCGTGGATGCCCGACTGCGCCGGACTACCGACAAATTCAGCGATAAAGAATGTGTTTTTGTATTTCGGACTCAACGCTGTTCCGGGATTGTAAAGCATCCCCGCCGGACCGCTGACAAAGTTGGCCAGTGGCGGTAGGATGTAAGCCGCCTGTCCGTCGAAGCGCGGTTTGTACATCTGCTCATCCATCCAAACTTTATAGGTGTTATTGAGCGGATCACGGTATTTGCCGTACTGCCAGTTGCTCCGCCAGCCCGTATCGGAACCGTTGACGATGTACACCAGCCGCTCTTTTTCGCCGGGGTGATCGCCATCGTTATCTTCGCTAATCAGGTTGCCATATTCGTCAAATACAAATTCATGGGTGTTACGAACACCGTAGGCGAACACCTCAAAGTCGCTACCATCGGGATTGGACCGCACCACGACACCACTGTTCGGATGCTCCCATTTACGACCGTCAGGCCCAGTTCCGTTGAAACCGATATCCCCAATCTGCCAGTAAATCCGACCGTCGGGGCCCATTTCAACCCCCGAAAGGCCATGACCACTGAATCCAACGTGAACACCGTAGCCGTGAGAAAGCGATTTCTTTTCATCCGCAATACCGTCGCCGTTCTTATCGCGCATCCGCCAGAGGTCGGGTGCTACCGCCACGTACAAATCGTTTCCTTCGGCCAGCACCCCGCCCATTACGTCGGTTGTTTCATCGTGAAAATCTTCAACCGCCAGCTTCGACAGGTCGGCGACACCATCGCCGTTCGTGTCTTCCAGCCGAAAGACCTGCTCTTTCTCCACGGTCATGTCACGCCAGTCGTGCGAACCGTCGCCGTTGACGTCTTTCAGCCATTCGTTCTTTTTGCTATTGGCGGGCGAAAGAACCCGGTGCAGAAACGCCCGTTTGTCTTCAACGGTCTGTAAACGGTTCGACTCGATTTCCCAGTCCTGGTGACCGCGAATATCGAATTCAGAATTTTTCTGACGGTTGGTGCGGGTATAATACAGCCGGCCAAGATCGTCAATGTCAATGGCAATCGGGTCGGACACGAGCGAATCGACGCCCCACACATTTAACGTAAGCCCTTCGGCTAATTGAGGTTTGACCAAAGCTTCGACAGCCTTAGCCATTTCAGCCGCTTTTTCGGGAGCCAGCCGCTTGATCCGCTTACTGATCGGATCATCCATGAATCCGGTGAGCCCTATCCAGCCCGTAAGGCCAGCAGCCGCCAGGGGTAAAATTGTTTGTCGAAACGTAAATCGGTTTATCTTTTTCATTCAACGAATCGGTTGCCGGGCCATTGCGTTATCTTTCCCGGTTAAACGCATGCAATCTATTGTAGAAAGTGGTTTTGGCAGTCAATTTACTGCCAAAACCAACTCGTATAACGGCAATCGCTACATTGATTTACCCGTAGCAATTTCCAGCACTTCTTTGTCCGGGTTGTTTTTGATCTGGCAAGCGTTATCGAACATCATCGTAGCGCCCGTTTCGGCCGTGAACTGCGGCCAGTTGGGCAAGCCTTTATGGTTCGGATTTCCGGTACGGGCGAAAGCGATCCAGGCTTTGCTCATTTTATCGGCAAGCGTATGAGCTTCTTTGCCACCCCCCGTCATTTCCTCGCAACGGCTGATGTTGTCAAACACAAACGGTAGCTCCATGCAGTGCATCGATTTGTAAATACCGTCGTTCACCGGTGAATTCCAGGTAAACAGGTACATGTACACCGGAGCCGCTCCCGCAACCGCTTTCTGGCTAGCTTGACGAACCGCTCCGGCCCGGAAATTAATGTCGATGTCCATGTAATCCGATGGTGTTGCCGTTTCGGGGTACGCTTTCTTGACGGCAGTCAGATACGACTCCGTTTTGTCGCCGAACCGTTTCTGAAGGCTGGCTTTGGCTTTCGTCATATCGGTTTCCCGGTTAGCCGGGTTGAATGGACCGAATTCGGTTTTGGTGCTACCCACCAGGAGTGGAATCGATTTGGAAAGGGCCATAGCTGCCTGATCCGAAGGTTGGTAAGGCAGAAAGTTTCCGTCGTGAACGGGTCCCCAACCAAGTCCGAAAGCGGGACGCCCCTCCCCTTTCAAGGTTTCTCCTACTTTGCGTAGGGCTTTTTTACCAGCTGCGTTCAGGCGCTCGTACGAAATCGTTTGCAACGAATCGATCTGAGTTGGTTTAAGGTTCAGTTCATCCAGCAGGGCCGCGCTTACTTTTTTGGTGATGTCGCTTTCGGTGAAACTGGTCAGGTAACTACCGCTCTGCACAATTGCTTTCTGGAACAAGCCTTTTGCGGAGGGCGCATTCATCAAACTAGTTACTTTGCCGCCCCCACCCGACTGACCAAAGATGGTCACGTTGCTGGGATCACCGCCAAATTGAGCGATGTTTTGCTTGACCCATTGCAGCGACGCGACCAAATCCATCAGACCCGCGTTGGCCGAATTTTTATACTTATCCCCATAAGCTGATAAATCCAGGAAGCCTAGAATGTTCAGGCGATGGTTTACGGTGACGACCACTACATCGCCTTTCTTGGCTAGATTTTCACCGTCGTAAGAAGGCAGTTCAACCGAAGAACCCGACGTAAAGCCACCCCCGTGAAACCAAACCATGACCGGTCGTTTTTTACTGCTGTTAACTTCCGGCGACCAAACGTTCAGGCTCAGGCAGTTTTCGTTCGTGTAGCCCCAGTCGTGGTGAAACGGAAATTCGATTTCGTCGTAAACCGTCGTTGTCGGGTCCATCGGGCATACGGGTCCATAGGTCATCGAACTGCGCACGCCCGTCCAAGAATCGGGTTTAGCAGGGGCCATAAACCGATCGGCCTTAGCGTACGGAATGCCTTTGAAGGTAAACGTACCGTTGTGAATATAGCCTTTAACTTGGCCGGATTCGGTAGGAACGGTAGCGATTCCTTTCCCGGCAACGATCGGCGCGGAAGTGGTTTTGCTGCTTTGTGCATTGGTCATCAGCGGTAGCGACAATGCCATTAAGCCGATCAAAATAGTTTTGTTTTTCATGAGTTTTATGTAGGAAGATTATTGTTTGCTCATCTGTTTGTACAGGAAATCGAGAGAAGCCGCGTCCGGCAACGGTTCAGCCGTAACGGTAGAGCCAAGCGAGACAATACGTTTGTTATCCACGGAGTAAGCGGGCCAATTCGGTAAACCCTTCCCGTTGGGATTTCCCATTTTTATAAAGTTTACCCAGTAGGCCGACATGGTCGTTGCCAGTTTCTGGTCTACCGGTTCCAAGGGCCGGAGCTGACGATCAATGAAACGCAGGTTGTCGTAGGCATACGCTACTTCGCCGGTATGGAAAGCGCCGTAATGCGCATATTCACCCGTTGCCGGCAGCTTTCGGGTAAAGCGGTACACGTACACGGGATTGCCCTGCTTACTCTGGATATTGGCCCAAGTGTAATTCTGAGCGCCGAAGATCATGTCTCTGGAGATGTGTATCTGTGAAGCTGCGGCTTCAGCATCCGTATTTCCCGGATAAAATTGGAGTAGCTCTTGAGCTTGCGGACCGTATTGCTGCTCAATCTGCTTCCGGTACTCGTCGGCCTTTTTTGGCGGACCGAAGGCCATTCCTTCGTCCTGATTCCAGCCGGTTAGCAAGGCCACGTTATTTTGTTTATTAGCCGCAAAAATCTCAGCAATCGACTGAGGGAGAATGTAGCCGTCGATAATGGGGCCGCGTCCCTGCGCTTTTTTGAGAATTTCTTCGGCGGGTAAGGCCCGTAGTTCAGCCAGTGACGAAGCGCCCAACGATTGCGCCATCTTTACGCCTGTTTCTTCGGCTTGCTGAAGCTTTGGATACGGGCGGGCAAACCCAGCACCGCTTTCGGCAATCGCTTTTTTGAATAAGTTCCGGGCTGCCGGAGAAGCCACCAGACAGTTGACACTCATGGAGCCAGCCGACTGTCCGGCAATCGTTACGTTATCGGGATCACCACCGAACTGAGCGATGTTTTGCTTGACCCATTGCAGCGACGCAATTTGATCCATCAGCCCGTAATTACCCGATGCGTCCCTGCCTGATTCTTTTGTCAGATCCGGGTGCGCAAAGAAACCGAACGGTCCTACCCGATAGTTGATGCTGACAAAAACGACGCCTTTTTTGGCCGTCGCTTCGCCGTCGTAAATGGGAACACCACTGCCCCCACTATTAAAGCCGCCACCGTATATCCAGACTAGTACGGGAAGCCGGTTGGACGTGTTTTTTTTATCCGCTGATTTCGCACTCGTCCATACATTCAGGTACAGGCAGTCTTCGCTAATTGGCTCCTTGGGAATAAGGTACTCCGCACTCCAGGGGCCGAATGGGTTGGGCGTTCCCTGCATCGGACTGGCCCCGAACGCATCGCACGAACGAACACCCGACCACGGTTTCACGGGTTGGGGCGCTTTCCAGCGCAAGTCGCCGGTGGGCGGAGCAGCAAACGGAATACCTTTGAAAATTCGTACATCGCCGTCTTTATTCACGGTCCCCGAAATAAGGCCGCCCGTAATAGAAATGGTTTCTGGTAAGCTGGGCATGGCCCCGGCTACTGTGACGAGGAGGCCAACCAGAAGGATGGGTAGTCGCCTGTACAAAAGGGGTAGTTTCATAAAAAAGAGGTTTAGTTAGGGATGATGTCTACGATAACCCGTTTGTAGCGAGTCAGCGCGGGCGCACCTTTATCGGTAACTTTCAGAATAAAATGTACCGTCTGTGGTTTATCGACCGCTGGTGCCGTTACGGGCAAATCGTACAGCTTATGTGAGTAAGGCCGGAAGCTGATCGGGCCGGTGTAGGTTCCGGCTTCGGGGTAATAAAACCACCGGTAACTCATTGAATCACCATCGGGGTCTGTAGTGCCCGCAGCGTTTACATGAAAAACCTGCCCCGATTTGACTGTCAGATGATCGGCGTGCGCCAAGGCAGGTACGGGTGGGTGATTAGCTGCGGTATAGGGCTTGGTACACCAATCCATACGAGCCGCAAAGTCGTTCTGGAACTCCTGACGCCAGCGCCATATCGTAACCTGGTTAGTCTGATACGTTTTTTTGTCTAGGTCTGATACAACGGAGTCGGCGGCATTCGTCCAGAAGGGTCGCGTTTCGGGTTCGTCTTTTGGCCAGTTCGGACGGACGAACGCAGGGGTTGTTTGCGAAAAAGCAGGGGTGTATAGTTTGTAACGACCGCCCCACCCGCCATAAGACGGCTTTTCCGGTTCGTTCAGTCCGTTTGGAATTAAGCCCATAAAGGCGGGGGAATCACCTTCCATTCCATACGCTACATCCGGGTAAGCCGCGCCCAGTGGCCCGTGCCCCTGCTGAATATGCTCCGCCAGCCAACTGTCGCTGATCACATCGTTGTTGGCTCCGGAAGTTTCCATGTTGATACCTCGCCAGGTTGCCTGACCGTACGAATAGCCGGGGCTACAAATAAAAAAAACGTCGGGAAAGGTTTTGCGAATCCAGGGGCCGGAGTCGTCCTGATCCGAAATGGTGTAAACGCGAAGTTTGCGGTAAAGCTGCTGCGCTTGTTGCGCCGATCTGGTTTTTCTGATTTTCCAGAGCGCCTGAGCCAATGTATTGGGTCCACCCCAGACCGATACCCATAAAGGCCGCTGATCTGGTTTTTCCAACAGCGAAATAATCCATTCGGAACCTTCCGAGTCGTGCCCCTCTCCTACGCCCGCCATGCCATAAACGGGAAGCCCTTTTTTGATTTTGGTTCGTAAAGTTGCCGCTGTGGGATAGCCCGGTTCGTGTTTCAACAGGTTAGGCTGGACTTTCTCGTAGGTGTTCACCAGCTGATGAATGGTTTCGGGAGCGACCCGCGTTTTCTGGTGAATCGACGTAGTTGCGACTAACCCCTCGGTGTCCCACTGATTGGCGTACGTCAAAAAACGAATCAGTGATTGTGAATCGTCGGGGTCCGCTTCAATATCGGTCAGTACCAACAGTCTGATTTTTCGCTCCGTCGGCATTGCCTTAGTGGGCTTATCCCCCGGAGGTACCAAAGCAGAGACGAGCAAAAGCACAATGCACCATCCTGACAGCGATATTTTCATGCTAACCATTAAAGAACCGTGACCCCGTTTGCTTTCAAAATCTTGCTAAAAAACAGCACCTGATACGGCAACGCGTTTTCCCAGTATTCCCAGGTATGCGCACCGGGCCGTTCGGTATAGTCGTGCGGAGTTTTGTTTTCGACCAGCTGCCGGTGCAGATCGCGATTACCCTCAATCAGAAAATCATCGACGCCGATATCGAAAATCAATGGCAGGTTGTTCGCTTTGAGCTGACTGGCGAGCGTCACCATGGTATAACCCGGATAAGGCGCGTCGCCTTCTTTTGGTAGACCGAGCAGCTTGACGAAGTTTTCGGAGCGAGACTTGGCAAAATCAGCCGGTACTTTCCAGGTCGCGGTGTTGATGTTCATAACCCCGCTCATACTCCCCGCAGCCGCGTACAGATCAGGATGACGGCTTGCAATAAACATCGCCCCGTGACCGCCCATTGACAAACCAGCGATGATGCGTCCTTTCTTGTCCCGAACGGTACGGTAGGTTTCGTCAATTTTAGACAGCAGTTCTTTGGCAATAAACGTCTCGAACTGACTGTTTTTGACCAGTGGACTGTCATAGTAGTAGCTGGTCGGATCGCCATCGGGTGTAACAATGATCAGGTTATATTGATCGGCCAGCCGATGCAGCAAGGTCTTGTCGGGCACTTTCGTCAGCCAGTCACGGAAACTGCCGGTACCGCCATGGAGTAAATACAAGACCGGGAAGGGTTGCTTTTTCGCTTTTCGGTACGCTTCCGGCAGTACGACAGCCGCCCGCAGTGTTCGGTTCATGCTCGCACTGGGCACCTCCAGTGTGTCAACTCTGGCGGCCCATGTGGGCAGTGTCATTAGACAAAGGAATAGAAATTGCAGTGTTCGGGTACGGGTTTTCGGCATGATTTCATTGAACAGCGGTTCCGTTTTCTTTTAAGACGTTACTAAAAAACAAGACGTGGTTGGGGAGGGAAGCTTGCCAGTAGTCCCAGGTGTGACCACCGGGTCGTTCGGCGTACTGATGGGGCGTCTGGTTGAGCGTCAATCGCCGGTGTAGCTCCCGGTTTGCTTCGATCAGAAAGTCGTCCGTGCCACAATCGAAAATCAACTTTAGTCCATTCGTTTTCATCCGGTCGGCCATGTTAATCACCGAATAAGAAGCCCACCCATCCGGAGACTGATCGAAGGGGCCTAAAATCGTTTCAAACTGTGCTTTAATGTCTTTGGTAATACCGGGCGTAAGTATCCAGCCATGCATATCAGGATTCAAAGCCGCACTCATGCCGCCTGCCGCGCAGTAAAGCTCTGGATGAAGAGTCGACAGGTGTAACGCGCCGTAACCGCCCATCGACAAACCCGCAATGACCCGGCCTCTACGGTCGGGGATGGTGCGGTAGGTGTTGTCGATTTTGTCGATGACTTCTTTGGTGATGTAGGTTTCGAACTGGCTTTTTTTATTGACTGGACTGTCCAGATAATAGCTAAATGCTTCGCCTTCGGGCATCACAATGATGATGTTGTGCTCATCCGCCAACCGGTGCAACAAGGTTTTGTCGGACGTTTTTGTAGGCCAATCCGTAAAGTGCCCGAAACCACCGTGCAGTAAATACAGGACCGGGAACCTGGTTTTGTTCTTGATCGCATCCGCCGACGAGTAGGATTCCGGCAAAACAACGGCGGCTCGAAACTCTTTTTTCATAACCGCACTAGGTATGTCCACGGTGTCTACTTTACGGACAAATAAGGGTAGTATCAGGAAAAAGCTAAGAACAAAAGACAGCATTGCGCATCAATCTTATCCGGGTATTTACTGAGCTACAGTCCCGTTTTCTCTTAAAACCTTCTGAAAAAACAGAACGTGATACGGCAGTGAGTTTTGCCAGTACGCCCAGGTATGAGCGCCGGGCCGCTCGGTGTAGTCATGGTCAACTTTGCTGTAGACCAACCGGCGATGCAGCTCCCGATTCGGTTCGATCAAGAAATCGTCAACGCCACAGTCGATAACCAGTTTCTGGCCGTTGGCTTTGATTTTGTCTACCAGATTAACCACCGAGTTTGCCGCATAATTATCGGGTATCGAACCCAATGGTCCCAAAATCCGGGCGAATCCCGGTTCGATGGCTTTTTCGAAATCAGGATTGATGCGCCAGGTCTTATAATTCAAATCCAACGCTCCGCTCATGCTACCAGCCGCGCAGTATAGTTCCGGATGACGAGTCGCCAGATACAAAGCCCCGTGCCCACCCATCGACAAACCCGTAATAACCCGTCCTTTGCGGTCACGGACCGTGCGGTACGTGTTGTCAATTTTATCGACAACTTCTTTGGCGATATACGTTTCGAACAGATTGTCTTTTTGAACCGGACTGTCCAGATACCCGCCGAGCCGTTCCCCTTCGGGCATCACCACAATGAGATTATACTGATCGGCTAGTTTTTGAACGAGCAACTTATCGGGCGTTTGCTTAAGCCAGTCGCTGAACTGTCCGCCACCACCATGCAACAGATACAGCACAGGGTAAGCCGTTTTGTTTTTGGTTGCATCCGCGGAGCGATACGCTTCGGGGAGTACCACGGCCGCGCGCATCGTTCGTTTCATGGCCGCACTTGGTATGTCCAGCGAATCGACTTTGGCGCTAAAAGCCAGAAAAGGAACAACTTGTAGAAGACTATAAACAAATAAGGAGGTTAAGCGCATGGTTCTGATTGAATCGTACGGGCATGGAATAATCAGCAAAGGCAAGTACCACTTTCCTTTGCGTTAAAAGTACGCAAAGATGCGTTAACTTCGGAAAACGCAAAGCCTTTATGGTAAAATTTTACGATAAACTATAACCATACAGTTCGTAATATGGCCCATACAGCCTTAATTAGGCATTTTTAATATGATTTTCCCAATGTGCTCGCTGCTTTCCAGCAGGGTTTGCGCGTTGGCGGCTTCGGCGAGCGGAAACGTACGATATACAACCGGTTTGAACTGACCACTGGCTACCAACGGCCACACATGTTCTTCAACCGCAGCGGTCAGAGCTGCTTTAAATTCGGCATCGCGTGGTTTTAGCATACTCCCACTGATCGTAATGCGCTTCTTCATCAGAGTAGGAATGTGAATCTGGCTGTCGGCCCCCTTCATCGAATTAATAAACATCAGCCGGCCATCCATAGCCAGTAGCCGCAGGTTTTTGGGCGTATAACTCCCTCCTACCATATCCAGAATAACGTTGATTCCGATATTGCTAAGAACCTCTTCAAAATCTTCGCGCTTGTAATTAATGCAACGCACTGCGCCCAGTTGCTCACAAACAACGCATTTTTCGTCGCTCCCCGCCGTAGCATAGACTTTCGCGCCAAACGCCTTCGCCAGTTGAATCGCAGTTACGCCGATGCCGCTACTACCACCGTGAACCAGCAAGGTTTCTCCCGCGCTTAAGTGTCCCCACCCAAAAACCGTTGACCAAACCGTCATCACCGTTTCGGGTAAGGAAGCGGCCTGAACAAAATCGAGATTTGTCGGTACGGGAAGGCAATGACGCTCATCGACGGCCACGTATTCGGCGTAGCCACCGTCCCTAATCAGCGCACACACCGCCTGACCGACCTGCCAGCGAGTAGCTCCCGGCCCGCATTGTTCTACGGTTCCTGCTACTTCCAGACCGGGTATCTGACCCGCCGGACTAGCACCGTAACCGCCCTGTCGCTGATGAATGTCACTCCGATTGACACCGGCTGCCCGTACGCGTATGAGCACCTGTCCTGCTTGAGGTTTGGGCGTAGGTTGTTCCTGAAGTTGAAGAACTGAACTGTCGCCGGGTTGAGTAATGATGATTGCTTTCATAACTCAATAACTGCAAACGAGCGTAATTGTCCGGAACATGGAATGATCGTGTGCCATTGCAGCACGCCAAACTAAACACTTACCGCGCTAGGTGGTAGTTACTGAAAACAACCCAACTCCGATGAACCCAGCTACTCAACCTGACTCCAACGCGACGGATGCGCTACGGAAGCAACTCATTACCTTACTCAGAAAAAGTGAAGCTCATCAATCGTTCGATGACGCGATCAAAAATTTACCGGCTGAACTGCGGGGTATAAAGCCTGATAATTTGCCGTATAGCATCTGGCAGTTGGTTGATCATATTCGCATAGCCCAATGGGATATTCTCGAATTTTCCCGTGACCCTAATCACCAGTCGCCCGATTGGCCCGAAGGCTATTGGACGAAGGAACTACAGCCATCGGACGAAGCAGCCTGGGAGCAAGCGTTGAATCAAATCCGGCAAGATCGAGACGCGTTTATTGACCTTCTCAATGACCCGGAACGAGATTTGTACGAGCCTTTTGCCTATGGACAGGGACAAAACTTACTACGGGAAGCCCTCCTCATTGCAGACCACAACGCGTATCACGTCGGCGAAATCATTATCATCCGGCGACTATTGAATGCGTGGCAAAGCTAGCGACATATGCTTTTTTCGGATGGTCAAGAGCGGACGATAACGTCCGTGCGATACGGTCAAAGGAGTATATAATGCTTTTTTAGCTGCTTTTTGGTCTGTAGATGCGTATTCGCAAACCGGTATGTATACAGACCAAAAAGCCTTCATGACCCGTACACTCACGTTTCAATTTTTCTTGTTTTGTTTTTCCCTGACTGCATGGGGTCAGGGAAAACTAAACGCGTCTCAATCCACAACCCGTTCTGCCAGTCGCGCAGCAATACGTAAGAATCCGTATGGAGAATTGCCTTTAGGAGCCATTAAACCGCAGGGCTGGTTACGGGAAATGTTGGTTCGTCAGAAAAACGGCGCAACGGGTAATCTGGACAAGCTGTATCCGCTGGTCATGAACGAGCGGAACGGCTGGTTAGGCGGTGATGGCGATCAATGGGAACGGGGCCCCTACTGGATTGACGGTCTGTTGCCGCTTGCTTACATGCTGGACGATCAGGAGCTGATCAACAAAACGAAGCCCTGGGTAGAATGGGCCATCAACAGCCAGCAGCCAGACGGGTACTTTGGTCCCTCCAAAGATTACAGTTCTGAACCGGGACTCCAGCGCGACAACAGCCGCGACTGGTGGCCCAAGATGGTGATGCTGAAAATTTTGAAACAGTATTACTCCGCTACCAACGACAAACGAGTCATCAACCTGATGACGAATTATTTTAAGTATCAACTAAAGGAGTTGCCTAAAAAACCGCTCGATCACTGGACCTACTGGGCGCGGTATCGGGGTGGCGACAACCTGATGGTTGTTTACTGGCTGTACTCCATTACGGGCGACAAATTCCTGTTGGACCTGGGCGATCTGATTCATAAACAAACGTTTGATTACACCAACGCTTTTCTGCATACCGACATGCTGAGTAAGCCGGGTAGCATTCATTGCGTAAATCTGGCGCAGGGCATCAAAGCACCGCTGATTTATTACCAGAATCACCCGGAAAAAAAATACCTGGATGCTACCAAAAAAGGCTTCGCTGACCTACGCAAGTACAACGGGATGGCACACGGCCTCTACGGAGGAGATGAAGCGCTGCACGGCAACAATCCGACGCAGGGCTCGGAACTGTGCTCGGCGGTAGAAATGATGTTCTCACTGGAAAGTATGCTAGCCATAACCGGCGATATTAGTTTTGCCGACCATCTTGAGAAAATCGCATTCAATGCCCTGCCCGCCCAGATTTCGGACGATTTCATGACTCGTCAGTATTTTCAGCAGGCCAATCAGGTGATGGCAACGCGGCAAGTCCGCAATTTTGGCGATAATCACGGCGGTACTGATGTATGCTTTGGCTTGCTTTCCGGCTATCCGTGCTGTACCTCAAACATGCACCAGGGATGGCCTAAATTCACGCAAAACTTGTGGTACACGACGGCTGATAAGGGAATTGCCGCCTTGGTATATGCGCCCAGTGAAGTTAAAACCACCGTTGCGAATGGAATAAACGTGACGATTAACGAAGAAACGAATTACCCGTTCGAGGAGAGGATCAAATTTGCACTAATTACCGATAAAGCGGTAAAATCGGTTTCCTTTCCGTTTCATCTTCGCATACCGGAATGGTGTACGAAAGCGTCGATTAAAATCAACGGAAACACATGGCAGGAAGCAAACGGCAACCAGATCGTTACGATCAATCGAACTTGGCAATCGGGCGATCTGGTGGAGCTGGAATTACCCATGCATGTTAGCAAGAATGTGTGGTTCGAAAATTCCATATCGGTCGAGCGCGGACCAATTGTCTACGGTCTGAAGATCGGTGAGGAAAGCAAGCTGGTTAAGAACGACAAAGATCCGATTGATTACGGGTCTTCTTACGTAGAAGTTCGCCCGACGACGCCCTGGAATTACGGCTTGATTCCGGTACCGGATAACAAGCTTGCGGAAGCTTATAAAGTAGAAAAGAGAGGACCTGTTTCGCCTTTTCCCTGGAACTTGGACAGCGCACCGATCCAGATTAAAACACGAGCCCGACGAATTCCGTCCTGGGGTTTGTATAATGAATCGGCTGGGCAGCTTCCATACAGTAGCATTTATAATCTGGAAATCGGTGCCGAAGAAGAAATTACGCTTATCCCGTACGGCTGCACCAACCTGCGCATTTCCCAGTTTCCGGTCGTTCGAAAGTAACATCGATTATGAGCCCAACACTGTGCATAAATTATGTTTGTTTCCTCACCCTTAACGCATCTTGGCTACGCAATTCATGAAAAACGTTTTCTCGTTGGGCTTTCTTAGCGCTTTACTATCGCTTACGGTTAGCGCTCAGTCGCCCAAACCTGTTCCCGAAAAGTACCGGGAGTTACCACTGTCGGCCATCAAACCCACCGGTTGGTTACGCCATCAGCTGCAAATTATGCGCGACGGTACAACCGGTCACCTCGACGAAATTTACAGCAAAATAAGCAATGACAACGGCTGGCTGGGCGGCAAGGGCGATGCCTGGGAAGAAACCCCTTACTGGCTCGATGGCGCGGTACCGTTGGCTTATCTCCTGGATGACAAAGCTTTACAGCAAAAAGTAGCAAAATACGTTAACTGGGTTATCGAGAACCAGCGTCCATCGGGTTACTTTGGGGCCACCACCAAGGATGAGCGAGAGAAAAACGTTAAGATAGACGTCGCCAACTGCGCTTCCGGCGACGATTGGTGGCCCAAGATGGTGATGCTGAAAGTAATTCAGCAGTACTATTCCGCCACGAACGACAAGCGGGTGGTTCCGTTCATGACGAAGTATTTTCACTATCAATTGCAGGCGCTGAAAAGTTGCCCCGTTGGTAAATGGACTGAGTGGGCAGCGTCGCGCGGGGCGGATAATGTCATGATGGCGCAATGGTTATACGGCATCACCGGCGACAAATCGTTGCTTGAACTAGCGTCAATGATCGAATCCCAGAGTTTTCAATGGAGCGAATGGTTGGGTAATCGCGACTGGGTGATTGGCGCTGCGGCTCAGCAAAACGGCGACCACTGGATGCGTCGTCACGCGGTCAACGTGGGGATGGCACTTAAATCCCCCGCAGTCAACTATCAGCGGACTGGCGACGCAAAGTTTCTCCGATCACTGAAAACCGGTTTCAACGACCTGATGACCTTACACGGCTTGCCGATGGGCATTTTCTCCGGTGACGAAGATTTACACGGCAATGATCCAACGCAGGGCGTCGAACTTTGCGCCATCGTCGAATCGATGTTTTCCCTGGAAAAAATCATCGGTATTACGGGTGATATTCAGTACATGGACGCTTTGGAGCGTATGACGTTCAACGCCTTACCAACGCAAACCACCGACGATTACAACGCCAAGCAGTATTTTCAGATTGCCAATCAGGTTCACGTGAAGCGCGGAGTGTTCAATTTCTCCTTGCCTTTCGGCCGGGAGATGAACAATGTGTTTGGTATGCGGAGCGGTTACACGTGTTGCCTCGCCAACATGCACCAGGGTTGGACAAAATTTGCGACTCATTTGTGGTACGCATCCCCCGACAAGGGCCTGGCAGCTTTAGCGTATAGCCCCAACGAGGTAACCGCAAAAGTAGGCGTCAAACAGACCGAAGTCACCCTGCGCGAAAGCACCACTTACCCGTTTGACGAAACGATTCGGTTTGATTTGTCTACCCCATCGGATGTACAGTTTCCTTTGCACCTGCGTATTCCCTCCTGGTGTCAAAAAGCAATGGTAACGGTTAACGGCAAATCGGTTCAAACATCCGAAGGCGGAAAAATCATTGTACTCAACCGGCTCTGGAAAAACGGCGATAAGATCATGCTGCAACTCCCGATGGCCGTTAACACCTCAAACTGGGGCCGTAATTCGCGGACGGTGGAACGAGGCCCACTGGTGTATGCTCTGAAACTTGAAGAAACCTGGCAAAAAGAAAACCAGAAGGAGGAAGGCGACTACTTTACCGTTTTTCCGAAAAGCGACTGGAATTATGGACTGCTGGATAAAATCGTGAAAGATCCGGCAGCCAATCTGGAGGTAAAAATCGGTAAGCCTGTTACCGACACCTTTGTCTGGAATCTGCAAAACGCCCCGTTGGAAATTAAGGCATCCGCCAAAAAGATTCCGGAGTGGAAAATTGTTAACGATGTTGCCCCCCAACCCGTAACCGATCGGGATGGTCATTTTCTCGGCAAAGTGGATGACAACGTAGAAACGATTACACTTGTGCCCTACGGCTGCACAAAAGTCCGCGTAGTCGCTTTTCCCATAGTTAAATAGTACGAACACCTATTGCTAAACGTTCGTGCCGTGAAGGGGGCATTACGGGCTCGTAGTGCCCCCTTCATCTATTTAGGCGTATAGGTCAACTGCACAACTACTGCCTGCTGCCCATCCTGGTTTGATCGACGCCAGCCAACAGCTAATGGGAGATGCTTTTGCAGATACACTTCAGCCCCAAGAACCAGCTGACCATATTCGTGTGTACCGGTTGCCCAATCGCCGAGTATGTGTACTTTCTCGAACCAGACACCCGCGTCGAAGCCTGCATGAAAACCTACCGTCGATCCTTCGGCCAGATAGCGCTGATTACCGGCGTAAGCACCTACAACGGTTTTGTAGTGTTCATTGGCAAAAGAGCCACCCAGGTTTACATACCCCCACCCCACCCAGGAACTTCGGTCTTTGGTAGGATACAGGTTCAGCCCCGTTTGTCCACCAATGCCTACATGCAGACTTTCGGTTAGGTCGAACGTTTTTTGTGCATTGAGCAGTAACAACGGCGCATAAGGCATTTCAATCGTGGTATCGTTACGTTGCCAGGTATGCTGCTGAGGCAGGTAGTCCAGGTTGTACAGATTCACACCAACTTCCCAATTGCGGCCCAGGCCGTAGTTCACCGTTGTTGATGAGCGTAATTCTTCTGCATTTACGTCGACCTGCTGTTGAGCCAGTATTTTGTGTTTAGGCGTCATATCGGACGATGGGACGCTGAAAATAGTTTGCTGAGCCAGTGCACTCAGGCTACAGCTTAGCAGCCAAAAAAGAAGATAGATTGTTTTCACGTTGAGGAAAAATGGAATTAATAAGCTACTTATTTCCCTGTTTCATCGTCAGGGGCATCAACAGGTTTGGATTCGGGGGAGCCTTTCTGACGGAGAAAGATAGATAGCACAACAATAGAGAGTACGGATAGAAACTCGCTCTGCCAGTTCTGCAAGGATTGAAACCAAAACTCACTCGTTCCTAGAAACTGCCCTAATGAAAGCACTTCCGTTTTGCCTTTCAAAGCGTTTTCCGTGTTGTATTCTTTCATACCACCGATAGCATGTAGGTAGAAAGAAAGGGCAAACAACAAAAGAAAGGCAATACTCAGCGAGTTCTTATAAAGCATCAGGATTAGTCCACCCTGCCGAACGGGCCAGGGTGCGCCCGGACGCGTGGCCGATGGCTCCCGATCCACTTCTTCCGGCTCATCGAGGCTTTTGGACTCAGAAGAGCCCTTCTGTCACAGTGAAACTGTTAGAAGCACGTACAGACCCATCTGCAAAAATTCGCTCTCCCAGTTTTCAAAGACAGCCTCAATACAGTGGCCGCTGCTCAGGTACGACAAAAAGTTAATGGGAGACCGTCCATAATCGGTTAGCTCATCATTGAAGTTGTGCCAGCCTACAACTAGCTGACCTCCCAGCGTCAATAACGTGATGACAACAAGCACAAGAGAGAGGTTATTCTCGCGCAAAAACTTCTTCATATAACGCCAAATTGATTTAGTTCTAGAACGTGCGGTTAAAGGGTATCCATTTTAAAGAACCTAACAGGCCGTATTCGTTTTCCGCTAAATGCAACAGTTGCTTACTGTCTATGTCACCTAAGTTATAACTCAGATCACTGAAAGGTTCTTTGTGTTACTGAACGACCTTACACAAGCGTCTTTCGATGATTTGAAAGCACCATAGTCAACCCATCCTATCCATCAACTGTTACGCTGTAATGAGCTAACAGTCCGGCGGGTACGTGATCTCTGCAATAGCTCCATTCCTAGTTTCAACAAAGCCAGTTAATTAAGTAAATTTTCTAAACTCTGTACGCACCAGATTATAATCTCTTTTTAATTATGAACCGTTTTTCGAAAAGTCTACATTGACCCAGTTTATTGATCAATGTAGACTTTTCGAAAAACGGTTCGTATAAAACCGTCACCTAGTCGTCCGTACTTTTCGATACCGCTGTTTAAAAAATGGTCCGTACACTCTTTTATCATTAGTAGTTTGACTTATAACCAGCCAACATTCTGATTGAATCATTTCTATACGCTGACTATGTGTCAGAGTAGATCGTTGAGATTCAGCAACCTGTTCTAGCAAAACTGTCCAACTATAACTCATATCACGTCTAACTATAACCTATATCACGTATCCGCGGAGAGTTTCTTTTTTATGCGCACTGCTTCTTATCTAGGCTGTTTATCGCTTGGTTTTTAAGAAGAAAAAGAAGAAAAACACACAACAAAATGCTGTTGTGTGTTTCTTTTTATAAAGTTTTAAAATAGTTTCTTTTTAGACCCTCATAACATCTTATGAATCAGTAATTTACAAGCTGAACTATAACCTATATCACGTTTAACTATAACCTATATCACGTTTAACTATAACCTATATCACGTTTAACTATAACCTATATCACGTTTAACTATAACCTGTATCACGTTTAACTATAACCTATATCACGTATGTATAACCTATAACACGTACTACTATAACCTATAACACGTACGGTGTGGATAACTATAATAAGTCGCGCTAACAATGCCGATAATCCTCAAAAAGTTGGCATTCCTACACATACCCGACCGTGTTTACGGAAAATTAGCCTGAATTATGTACTGATCTAATTGTTTTAGCCTGAACGCACAGGTTGAACTATAACTCAAATCACGCAACTATAACCTGTATCACGTAATGAACCACTGTTCGGGTTTCTGTGGCGTTAATAGAGTTAACGCGCAAGTTTTTGTTATGCGATCTTGTTTTTGTAAGTTCACCCCTGTTGGCTGCAATAGTATGGCAAAAGAAACGAAGGTTCGGAAGCGCGCTGATATCGGTGAACGAACGATTGCTCGCATGAAAGCGGGTCGTAACGGAATTGTGGAAGCTACGTACCGAATGGACGTAGTTGAGTTCAGAGTTTTTTTTACCATGCTGACGATGATCAGCCCGGACGATGTTACCTTCTGCGAATACGAACTACGAGTAGCTGACATTATCCGGTTATTTAGCTTGAGTCGGGATGGACGTAGCTACGAAACGATAAAGGAAGCAGCCGAGCGGTTGGTCAACAAAACAATGGTTATCTACCACACCAAGGAAGATGGCAATCGTTACCGAACCGTTATTCCATTTCTGACAAGCGCCAGCTCACAGATTGGCGATGCTAAAATGGAGTCTATTCGCGTTACGTTTCACCCCGAATTAAAGCCGTTTCTGCTGCAACTACGAACCGAATACCTGGAATTTGATGTACGGAATTTAGCGCGGGTACAAAGTCAGTATTCTATTCGGCTCTACATGATGCTGCGTCACCAGATGAACCTTAAAAAAACATCGGTTCGCTACACGGTAGAGCGTCTGCGGGAAGTTTTCGAAATCGGTGATAAAGATTACCCGCTGTATGGCAATTTCAAGCAAAAGGTTTTAGTCAGAGCCTGCACAGACTTGAGTACGACAACCAACATCCGGGTCGATAAAATGGAGGAAGAGCGTAGCAACCGGAAGGTTGTGGCGGTCGTGTTTCACATGTCTTCACAGGAACTACCGCTTGTTTTGCCCGATGGTGAAGGCATTACGGCCAGCGTAAGCACACCCGTAGCTACAAGTAGTAAAAAAAGTAATAAGGCGGTTGTTGAAATCGATGACCCAGCGACTGACTCGTTGGTAGATGAGCTTCACCCGCTCGTTGCTCAGTATGTTGGTCGCGAAGCCGTACGTACCTGGCTGCACCAGTCGTCGGAGGATCAAGTGCGTACCGCAATCGATTATACGCTAAAGCAACTTAAACAGGGGGCTACCATCAAGAATGTGGGCGGTTATTTACAACGGATGGTGAGCATGTCGATACCCTTATCGTTTGATGAGCCGGTCCCTCCTGTCACCAAAACAAATCGCCCGACTGACGTACAGTCGAATGTTCAGAAGGAGCAACAAGCCCTTGAAAATGCGCGACTCGAAGCCTTGACAGAGAAGAAATACCAGGCGGCCATTCAGGTGTTAAGTGATCATCCTGAGTGGCATGAAACCGTTGCTGAACACATGCAGTCGGGTTTGTTCGGCAAGTTCTACAAGGAAAAGCTAAGTCTGCTCGAGAACATTAGGAATCCGGCTATGTACGGTCCTCTCTTCCAAGCTATAGAGCGGCTCAAAGCCGATGTTTTTACGGATATTAACTAATCGTTTGTCGTTTAGATATAATTCTTCTACCAGCTACCCTAAAATGCCTGTCAAGAGATTCGCTTACTAACGAGAAAGTAACATAAATCGCCAGAATTATTTTGGATAAAAGAAGTTCTTTATACCTTTGGAAAAGATAAATATTTATCCAGGGTACGATGATCACTCAGGAGAAGCTAATCCGGTTCCTACGCGCCAAACCAGCGCTTAATCTGTCTCAGATCGAGAAAGAAGCTGGTATACCATCAAAAACGCTGCACAAAGCACTTTCTGACCAGAAAGATATTCCTGCCAAGCACCTTCCTGCCTTAGATGAAGCTGTTCGTAAATACGGCTATTCCGAAGCGTTGTTCGATAAAGCAAAAGTAATTTCAATCGTCAACCACAAAGGGGGCGTTGGTAAAACGACAACGACGATCAATGTTGGAAAAGCGCTGAGCTTGTTAGGAAATCGCGTGTTGTTGGTGGACATGGATTCGCAGGGCAATCTTTCGCAGTGTTTCGGCATTCACGTTCCAGACGAGCAGGTGATCGACGCTTTATTGGGAGGGTCTCCCCTACCCATGATCGAAATCACCGAGAATTTGTTTCTGACGCCTTCCGATATACGCATGGCTTATCGGGAGTCGGAGCTTGCCAATTCCATCGGTGCCGATCGTCGCTTGTCGCTCAAACTGGAAGAAGCGCGGGATAAGTTTGATTATATTCTTATCGATTGTCCGCCAAGCCTGGGTATCTGTACGACTTGTTCACTGGTTGCTTCCAACTACTGTGTTGTGCCCATCCAGCCGGAAGCCAGCGCGTACCACGGTGTTGAAAGCTTGTTCAACCGAATTGCCGAAGTACGGACCTACATCAATCCAACGTTGACGGTAAAAGGCATTGTCTTTACGATGGTGCACAAGAATCAGAGCGTCCACAAAAGTATGATGGCTCACATTCGGGATACTTTCCAAAACTTCCACATTTACGATTCGATCATCGAAGTATCGACGGTTATCAAACAATCGCAGGTTGCCAAGGAAGATTTGTACACATATTCTGCCAAGTCTCCTTCCTGGCAGCAGTACCACCAGTTGGCTACCGAAGTAATGACGATCTGATATGAAAAAAGACTTCATGAGTTCGATGAAAGAGAAGACGTCAACGTTGCGACCATCTCTCCTATCTACCGAAGAAAATATAAAGAATCAGATCCTGGTTCTCGACAAACTGCGCGATCTGATACCGCCTTTAGCCAATGACGAATACGACCAGCTTCAGCAGAATATTCTTAAACATGGTGTAAAAGATCCGCTTACCGTGTGGGAGACAACACCTGCCGCTGCTCAGGTTGATACGGACACGTCTCCGCTTTTTGTTCTCATTGACGGGCATAACCGCTACAGCATATGCCAGCAGTACAAACTCGATTACCGAATTAATCTCGTTCGGTTTTCGACGCTGGATGAGGTCAAGGATTACATGATCGATTACCAGCTGGGCCGGCGAAACCTGACCGCTGAGCAAACATCCTACCTGCGTGGATTACGCTATCTGCAACAGAAATCGATGCGGGGCGGGAACAGAGCTGCCGAAAATGCGCAGGGCGATGTAGCGGCTACACTTGGGAAAGAATATGGCGTAAGTAGCCGAACCATCAAGCGCGATGCTGATTTTGCTGCCGGTCTGGAAAAACTGGCTCCCGGTTTGAAGCAGGACGTTTTGTCTGGGAAAAAGAAACTGGCAAAAGCGTCGATCAACGCCATTGCAAAAACGGAAATAACGGAGTCTGTCCAGGACGCCGATGACTTGATCAATGGCGTATCAGCGCCGAACGTGCCAGGCGAAAAGCTGTCGAAGGCAGGTGAAGTAACGTCGAAAAAAAGTCAAATACTATCGCTTGAGACAACCATTCGGGAACTAGCCACCGGGAAGCTTAATGTCCAGACCTGCGCCCAACTAATCGCAAAAACAGACGAGTTGCGGGCACTACTTCGAGCAAAGTGACAGCGTGTCACTTTGCTCGAAAAAATTCTTTTGACAGTCTTTTATCTCGAAGTAGCAACCAGCTATTTCCGAATCAATTGCTTTCATAGGCCTGTAATTCAAGGCCTATTTTTGTTTATACATAAGACATCTCCGTCTCTTCCTCTCGACTTTGTTCTCGAAGGTCGTTCGTCATTCGTTTTGGCAATTTCAATTATCAGTTTCCGGCGGGTAAATAAATTTTCTTTAGCTAACACTTTGAGCTACGGCGAGTTAAAATAGTATCGATTTAAGTAGAAATAGTATTACCAAAAGATTCCTTATTTTTGTCGCCCAATTTAAATTTTCGCTCACTTATGAGAACATTCGGTTACTTTTTAACCGTGATCTGGCTAGCGGTCTGTAGCAATACGCAGGCGCAAAATCAGCAGGTTACCGGGAAGGTCGTCAACAAAGCGGACAAGGGTGCGTTGCCCGGTGTCAACGTCCTGATAAAGGGCACAACTACGGGTACTGCTACCGATGCAAATGGAAATTATCAGATCAGTGTCTCCAGCGGAGCAGTGCTGCAATTTAGTATGATCGGCATGACCAGTCAGGAAGTTCCGGTCGGCAATCAGACCATGATAAACGTTGAGTTAGCTGATGACGCCAGAGCGTTGGAAGAGGTGGTCGTTGTGGGTTATGGTACGCAACGCAAGATTGACGTAACGGGATCAGTTGCCCAGATCAAAGGGGAAGAACTGGTTCGCCAGCCGGTATTATCAGCCACGCAGGCGCTGCAAAGCAAAATGTCCGGCGTTCAAATTATCAATTCGGGTGCACCAGGACAGGCACCAACCGTTCGTATTCGCGGAACAGGTACGCTGCTGGGCGGGGCCGATCCACTGTATGTGGTAGATGGGATCATTACCGAAGATATCCGCAACATCAATACCTCGGACATTACATCGGTTGATGTGCTCAAGGATGCTTCGGCGACGGCCATCTATGGGGTTCGAGCTGCTAACGGTGTTGTCCTGATCACGACCAAGCGTGGAAAAACAGGTGCGCCAACGGTTTCCTATGATGCGTATATAGGTATTCGTACCCCAGCCTACCGCGTTAAAATGGCTGACTCACAACTGTTTGCTCAATACAACAATGAAGCTGTTCGGTACGATGATGCCAGTGCGACGCTACCGTTCGACCCGGCTACCGCTACGACGAATAACACGGACTGGTTCAAGGCGATTACCCGCACCGGTTTTCAGCAGAATCACGCCTTGTCGGTGAGTGGTGGTACCGAGAAAACGACCTATCTGTTCAGTGCCGGTTATTTCACCGAAAAAGGGATTCTGAACGGCACGGATTATAACCGGCTTACCCTTCGTCTGAACAACGAATACACGCTGACGCCGGTGTTTAAATTAGGTCATAACCTGAGTCTTGCCAACGACAATTCAAACCTGTCGAGCAATTCTGATGCTGCTCTGCCCGAATCGAACCAAACGGTTTACGCGGCCTTCACGAATGCCTATAAGCAGGCTCCGCTGGTGCCTGTTCGGAACAGCGATGGTTCGTACGGCTATACACCACGCAACAACGTAGCCAATCCGGTAGCGCAACTGGATTACACGAACTACAAAGCGCGGGGACTCCGGCTGCAAGGCTCTTTCTATGGAAACCTGACAATTCTGAAAAAGATCACGTTGCTCTCCAACTTCGGGATTGAGACTAACACGAGTCGCTCGTACAATTACAATCCTGTTTATCAGGTATCGGCCAACCAGCGAAACCTGACAAGCCAATTATCGACCGGGCGGGTTAACAACACGCGCTGGCTGTGGACCAATACGGCTGAATACAGCAACACCTTTGCGGAACGCCACACGGTGAAAGTATTAGCCGGGTACGTGGCCGAGCGTTTTCAGGACAATGTTCTGGTCGCTGGCCGGCAGGATGTGCCACCCCAATCGAATTACTTTTACCTGAACACGGGTAGCGCATCATCGGCAACCAACAGCGAAACGGGCAGTATTCAAACGCGCCAGTCGTATATCGGTCGGGTTAACTACAATTATTCGGATCGCTACCTGTTTACGGCTACCGCTCGTTACGACGGATCAAGTAAGTTTCCGACTAACAATCGCTGGGGATTCTTCCCGTCCATTGGTGCGGGTTGGGTACTGAGTGAAGAACCATTCCTGCGGGGAAAAACGCCTTTCGACCAGTTAAAAGCGCGGGTGAGCTGGGGTAAAACCGGTAACGACCGGATCGATCCGAGTGCCTTCCTGTACACGATTGCCAGCGGGCTGGATTATCCATTGGGACCCAATCAAACGCTGCAACAGGGACGCACCATCACCAACTTGATTGACCCTAATTTACGCTGGGAGGTTACCACGGGTACGGATATCGGTTTAGAGTTTGCCTTGGCTAATAACCGGCTTACCGGGGAGTTTGCTTATTACAACAAACGGACCAGCGACGCTTTATTTCAACGACCCATCGACGCTATTTTTGGGGATGTCGATGGGGCTTATCTGACCAACGCAGCCAGCGTCCGCAACCGGGGGTTTGAGTTTGCT
The DNA here is from genome assembly GCF_021233055.1 of Spirosoma oryzicola. Taxonomy (NCBI): domain Bacteria; kingdom Pseudomonadati; phylum Bacteroidota; class Cytophagia; order Cytophagales; family Cytophagaceae; genus Spirosoma; species Spirosoma oryzicola. Next base: position 58,610 of record NZ_CP089540.1, read on the forward strand.
TTGAACTGGCGTAACAACTCGACCAAAGGATTTCAGTATAACATAGGCGCTAACGTAACCATTAACCGCAACCGGCTCGAAGATGTACAGGGCGGCTTGCCGATCAACGAGGGTGGAATCGGTAACGGACAGTACACAACCCGCACAGCAGTCGGCCAGCCAGTCGGAAGTTTCTGGGTGTGGCAAACAAATGGCATTTTCCAGACGCAGGAAGACGTTAACAACACAAGCGCGAAAATAGAAGGAACCAAACCGGGTGATTTCCGCTATGTGGATCAGAATGGCGATGGTGTCATTGACGACAACGACCGGATTTTTGTCGGATCGTATCAGCCTAAACTGTACTTTGGCGTGAACGGCGGCTTTACCTATCGCAGCTTCGATTTCTCGACGGATTGGTACGCTAATTTTGGCAACAAAGTGTACAACGGTAAAAAAGCGCAGCGATTTGGTAACGAAAATATCGAAGCGTCGCGGGCCGACCGATGGACATCGACCAACCCCAGCAATACCGAGCCACGGGCCAGCAACGCGGTACCCATCTCGTCAACCTATTACGTAGAGTCGGGTTCTTTCTTCCGGATCAATAACATTACGCTGGGCTACACGCTGCCCAAATCCGTAGTGTCATCGCTTAAAGTAAGCCGGGTTCGATTTTACGTAACGGCGCAGAATGCGTTGACGATCAAAGCGTTCTCGGGATATACACCCGAATTGCCCGGAAGCAATCCGCTGAATGCTGGTATCGAATTGAGTACGTATCCCGTAACATCGGCGTATCTGGCTGGTCTGAACATTGGCTTTTAAGTAAACAACGAATATGAAAACCTTACAGAAAATTGCAACCTACGCTTGTTTTGGCGGACTCATGGTCGCTGGTGGTTGTTCCAAAACATTTTTGGATGTGCCGCCACAGGGACAGCAAACGCCAACTGATTTCTTTTCGAGCAATGCCGACGCAGCTACCAGCTTGGTCAACGCGATTTATTCCAAAATGCTCGACTGGAATTTCCATTCTTTTTCCTGGAATGGCGTAACCAGTATTATCTCAGATGATGCTGATAAAGGCAGTTCGCCAGGGGATACCGGAACGGATAAAGACCAGTTGGATAACTTTACGTTTACGTCGTCGAGTCTTTCATTCAACGAGTTGTGGGGTGGCCATTACGAAGCCATCGCCAGGGCTAACCAGGCCCTGGACAATCTACCAGCGCTAAGCATTAACGATACGCTAAAAAACCGGCTGATCGGCGAAGCCAGCTTCTTACGCGCGTACTGCTATTTCAACCTGGTCCGTTCGTTTGGTGGTGTACCGCTGATTACGAAAGTAGCTGACCCTACTAATCAGACGGATATTCAGAACGGTCGGGTCCGGGCCACATCGGCACAGGTATACGCCCAAATCGAATCGGATCTGACAAAAGCCGTTGCCAATTTGCCGGAGAAGTCACAATATAATTCGGCTGATTTGGGCCGGGCGACGAAAGGGGCGGCCAAAGCGTTGCTGGCTAAAGTGTCGATGTACGAGAAAAAATGGAACGTGGTTCTCCAGTTGACCGATGAGATCATTGCATCGGGCCAATACTCGCTTATGCCTAACTACGGAGAACTCTGGCGCGAATCGTCTGAGAACGGAGTAGAGTCGATTTTTGAAATTCAAGGCCGGGGTGTGACGCCCAATAAAGGAGTTCAGGGTTACTTTGAATCGCAGGGAGCACGTGGGGAGAATGGTTGGGGTTGGGGTTTCAATACGCCTTCCGAAGATCTGGTTAAAGCGTACGAAACGGGTGATACGCGCATAGACGGAACGATTATCCGACGGGGTATGACCTTGTGGGATGGTCGGGTCGTTAGTGCGAACGCTGAAAATCCGTACTATAACATGAAGGCGTACGTCAGCTTTACCCGCGAAACGAACAACGGCAATACGTGGGAAACCAGCAAAAATATTCGGGTGCTGCGCTACGGTGAAGTACTGCTGATGAATGCTGAAGCGGCCAACGAGTTGGGACAGCCAACCAAAGCGTTAACGTCGCTCAACCTGGTTCGGGCACGGGCGCGGGGCGGTGTTTCGGGTGTTCTTGCCAACGTTACGACTACCGCCCAAACCGATCTACGGCAGGCTATCTGGCGCGAACGTCGGGTTGAAATGGCCTTTGAACACGACCGGTATTTTGATCTGGTTCGTCAGGGACGGGCAGCCGCCGTTTTTCAGGCGCTTGGCAAAAACTTCGTGACCGGTAAACACGAGTTATTCCCAATTCCACAGCCTCAAATTCAGTTAAGTGGTGGGCAGCTAACACAGAATCCAGGGTACTAGGCATTCGATAATCGAATCTAATTTTAGTCGGCTTCTGTACCGGTAGTGGGCAATAAAACGCTTTGCCGCTGGTGCCGAAGCCGATCTTTTATTCTGAAAGTTATGAGACTACTATTCATTCTTCTTTTATCATGTGGTGGCTTAACTATGGTTTGCTGCCAACCGAAACCCCAACCCATTGCCTCTGCTCCAACGGCGTTTTCTCTTTCTAGTTCTGACGTTCAGTTTCTGGATAGTTTGCAACGCGATACTTTCCGCTATTTCTGGGAAACGAGTAACGCTGACAATGGACTCGTCCCTGACCGCGCCCCCTCAAATTCGTTTGCCAGCATTGCCGCTGTAGGATTTGGCCTGACATCGTATCTGGTCGGGGTTGAGCGTGGCTATATTACGCGGGCGCAGGCTGCCGAGCGAACGCTTAAAACCTTACGTTTCTTCGCCAATGCACCTCAGTCGGAGAAAGCATCGGGCATTGCGGGATACAAAGGATTTTTCTACCATTTTCTGGATATGAAAACCGGCGAACGCTTTAAGCAGGTCGAGCTTTCGACCATCGATACGGCCCTGTTACTAGGCGGCATACTGAGTGCGCAAAGCTATTTTGATCAGAACAACGCCACTGAAACCGAGATCCGGCAACTCGCGGATACGATCTACGGACGTGCTGACTGGACGTGGTTTCAAAATCATAACGGTGCCAAGCCGCTGGTTTCAATGGGTTGGCATCCTGAAACTGGCTTTATCAAAAACGACTGGGCGGGATACAACGAAGGCATGTTGCTTTACGTGTTGGCACTGGGTTCGCCGACGCATCCTGTCGGTACGGATGCCTGGACTACCTGGACAAAGACCTACCCATGGGCCACCTTTTACGACCAGACACACCTAAACTTTGACCCTCTATTTGGCCACCAATACTCGCACGTATGGATTGATTTTCGTGGTATCAAAGATGAATACATGCGCGGAAAAGGTATCGATTACTTCGAGAATTCACGGCGGGCAACCTACGCGAACCGAGCTTATTGTATGGCAAACCCGGCTAAATGGCAGGACTACAACTCAACCATTTGGGGACTCACCGCTTGCGATGGACCCAGCGATACACTGGTAAATGGGAAACAATTCTTTTCCTACCGGGCGCGTGGGGCAGCGAGTACACAGATCGTTGATGACGGGACGATTGCGCCTACAGCGGCTGGTGGATCGATGGCTTTTGCACCCGAAATCTGCGTCCCGGCCTTACGAGCCATGAAAACAAAATACGGAGCCAAGCTTTATGGTACCTACGGGTTTCGGGATGCTTTCAACCCTACGTACCGGTATCCTGCCCGCGTGGCCAATGGTTCAACCCAAAACGGCTGGTTTGATATTGATTACCTAGGCATTGACCAAGGACCAATTTTACTGATGGCTGAAAATCTACGAACGGGTTTTATCTGGAAACTGATGCAGAAAAACCCCCATATCAAACGTGGACTCGTGAAGGCTGGGTTTACGGGAGGATGGGTAGCCAACTAATAAATTCGTACAGTTAGCGTAGTTGTTCATTAGGGTGTAAAACAGGATCGGGGAGCAAAGTGACAGCGTGTCACTTTGCTCCCCGGTGTTCGTAAATGAGGAGTTTGTTATGATATCAGGTTCTATAATTTGAAATGCCAATCAAGCCGAGAGTGCCAGATTTAGTGATGTCGGCGGGGCCGCCCGCGCGGTTCTCAAAACCGACGCTTGGCGTCAGCAACTGGTGTCGGTTTTAAGAAACCGACACCACCGCAAGGGATATACTGCTATGAGCTGATAGAACCACAACCAGTATCTATTCGTCAATGGATTATTGGCTATTGCTGGTAATCATGATCTCGAAATCGATGTTATCCTGCCGGAAAAAACTATAGGCAAATGACAAGTCGGCTTAAGTCATTGTCACCCGATAAATGCAAAATTGGAGCAAAGTGACAGCGTGTCACTTTGCTCCAATTTTAATAAAAAGCACAGCCTAATCGCGTAAGAAAGTAAATGTTTTTCCCTGGTATTGCGGCAAACTCTCTCTGATCAGCACAAACGAACGATAGGCACTCGTCGCTGCGGCCAGGTTGTCTAACCACGCTGGTATGGAGCCACCCGGATCTACCCGACAGGTATACGTAACCTGAAGGTTTCGCTTGCCAACCGAACGCACCTGCCAGACCGCTAACCAATCAGCAACCCGAACAATACCCGTCTGAACGGGGACAACATTCGGCACCCCGACCGCCCGGATATGGAGCAGTTTAGAAGCTGGGTCCTGCACGAACGTCATTTGTATCGTCAAATCCCGGTCTTCGACGGGCCAGGGCAGCTCGTTGACTATATGATAGGTTAACTGTGTTTCGCTCGTCCGACGAACCAGATACGCTGACTTGGTCTTGTAAATAGTTTTTTTGTAGTTAGCGATGTCGGATAGCAGTGCGACCAGTTGGCTTTGCGTACCTGGCAGTGTACACTCTACTTTTAGCTCCGTCAGTCGGCTTCCTGCTACGTGACGAGAGTAAACCTGTATCTGGTCTTTATCTTTCTCCAGATGCCAATCGCCGGTTGGTTGTGCCTGTACAGTCAATGAAGACGAGCTAAACCAGCAAAGTAAAAACCACAGCAAAAACAAAAATCGGCTCATTATTTTGTCAACGAAATGGGAAGAGGCATCAAGCATAGAATGGGTTAGAATGCAGTCAGAGACCGCATGCGCCCGATCAGAGATTTTAGCCAGCTTGTTTGCTGTAACAACCCGAAAAGGCCAATTCCGGTTAATGCGCACGTAAGTCCGGCCAGTACATCTAATACGTAATGGTGACTACTGTATACCGCCGAGAACCATACGCCCAGCATAACGACGATGAAAAAAACATTGATCAACCCCATCTTTTTCCGCACGCTATGGTAAACCACAATCACCGGATAAGACGAGTGTAACGATGGCATAGCGGCAAAAACGTTGGAGCTCTTGGCGTAGATAGAATGAAAAACAGAGACACCAAAGTAGCGGTCGAAGTTAGCTAAGCCAGCCGTGTTGCCGGGAGTATGGGGATAAAAGTTAAACCCATGCTCGTGAATATACCAGGGGGGAGCGGCTGGATACGCATAGTAGATAACAAACCCGATCAGGTTGACCAGCAAGAAAGTAAACGCAAAGGAATAGTAAGTTGATTGGTCTTTGAAAAAGAGGTAAGCGGCAAACATCATCGGTACGGGAACCCAGGTCAGGTAAAATAACCCGGTCAGCACATCCAGAAACGCTGTTCGATGAACAAGCCAGAATTCATTGGGGGTTAACAGTACCTGGCCTTGCGTGATACCAAATAGATTTCTTTCCAGCTGGTAAAGCGATTCAATGTGAACGGAGTTGTACAGGTAGTTTGGAAACGCTTTCATGTAATCGAAAATGATCCAGTATACCGCAAAGATGGAAAAAGCGATGAGGAACTTTCGACTGATGACAGAGCCGTAATACAGTCCGTTGACTAAGCCTGTCAAAGCAAGCTGGTCGGAGTTGAATCCGACCAGCAAATAAGAGACGACCAGATAGACAACGGATATTGCTGTTAAAACCAAAGAACCTTTAAGAGACCAAAAAGGAGACGTGCTTGACGATTGGGGCATAAAATAGGCAAATCGCATTCCCATACGATTTAATGTTAAACAGGAATACGCTCTACCGTATTCTCTCCAGTGGCCGCGTTGGTGCCTTCCAGTTGAATGTATTTTACGTTAGGTACCCAGAAGGTACCGCCTTCGATGCGGAGATAAATCCGTCTGAGGATGACCTTTTTCTTATTGACCATCGCGTATACGTAGTAGCTGGCATCCTGGTCTGATTTTGCCAGCCGCAACGGCAATTTTTTGTACGATACAAAATTCAGCTCATACTCCTGATTGGCCAATGGACGCGATTTGATCCCATACGCAAACGTACGCTGAACGTATGAAAGCTCTTCCTGCTGACTTTGCTCGGTGTAGCGAATCCAGAATACATGCACAGGGTCTTGCTTGTCGGGTTGACCGTTTTTTAAATTCAGCGCACAAATAATTGTGTTGGTATTTGGGTCGCGCTGAAGATAAAATAACTGGTTAGGGATGTGCTGCGGAGTCGGAAAGTTTAGTTTCGTCTTGTCCTGCTTAATTCCGGTCGGCGCTTCTTTAGCTAATACGGATGGCCCGGAAATCGTCATGAGCAATAAAAGCGTAACAGCCAGCGCCTTCGTTGGGGTGGACGATTTCTCTTTCTTTTCCAGCGCTTTTTTCGCGTCGATCAATCGGTTGTAGGCCGTTATGTTGGTCATGATTGCCATGATAGTCAACGGCAGGGTAAAGATCGACATCGTTTCAAAGACGTGCACCGGAATGCCGGGAATAAACACCTTGAAATCGGGACCTAGTAGCGGGGCAAAACAGCCGCAAGCCAGCGCCGATACGCCAATGGTGATAACCCGTTCAGGACGCTGCATCAGCCCGCCCTTGCACTCGATACCCAGACCTTCGGCGCGGGCCCGCGTGTAACTAACCATCATGGAACCAATCAGCGCGATAAAGGCGAACAGAGAACTGAAAAAATAGTGCTGAGCAATCAGGTAATAACAGATGCCCAGAAACAATATAAGCTCGCTGTAGCGGTCAAGAACGGAATCGAAAAGCGCACCGTAAAGCGAACTCATTTTACCCAGACGAGCAACCTGTCCGTCCAGCATATCGAACAAACCGGCAAACAACACCAGTGCACCGGCCCAGCCGATGTAGCTGAAATCGCCCCGATTACCTTGCTCGGCTCCGATGATGAAAATCAAGGCAACCCCAATATTCAGCACTAATCCAATGGTGGTAACCATGTTGGGTGTTAACCCCAGCCGGATTAGTAAGCGAACAATTGGGTTAATAACCGAGTAGATACCCAACTGAATTTTTGTGCGAATTGGAATGGCCTGTTGCATAACTTGTAAGCATAATGGGTTAAAAATCGAACGTGGCGCGGGCTCTGATACCCAATGGCGACACGTTAGGATGATCCAGGTAGGTAAGCCGTTTTACCAGATCGATTCGGAAAAATTTTAAAACGTTAGCAACCCCTACGCTTGCTTCGAGGTAAGGTGTTTTATTCAATGTGTAGGTGTACGGAACGCCGGACGCATCGACTGGAAACTGGTACAGCGATGGATTCAGCTTTGGATCGTTCTGACTCCGCAAGCCACCGTAAAGCGCTTTGAACGAAACCGCTTCCCGCCATTTCAGCTTTTTGAATAATGGGATTTTGTTAAAGAAAAATCCATTAAACGAATGATCGAGGTTAACACTAGCGTAGTGATCACTGACAAATTCGAGGAAGTTCATCAGGTTGTACGAGTTAAGCTGATAGGCATAGGTCTGATTGGCCCGGTGTATGTTCAGGAGCGGAAAAGGTGCCTGACCAAATATGTAGCCGCCCTGTAAAGTTACGTTCGAATAGCCAAGTTGCGACAGAAAGAAGCGTTTACTGATGGTACCCGTCAGGTTTTGGTAGCTATATTCGCTGTTAAGCAGTCCTTTAACACCGGTGGCAAAGCGAAGACTGAAAATAGGGTAGCGGTTAGCGATAGGGGTCCGATAAATTTTACCCTGATAAAACTGCTCGTTCGGTGCCCAGCGTGCTTCGACCGAAAATTCTGTGGTTGTCAGCGTATGAGAGGGTATCGTTTCGGATTCATTCATCCGCTTAAATTCCAGCCCGCCAGCTGGCTCCTGCTGCCAGTTTTTGATGCCAAAACTATACGAAAAGTGGTTTTCAAATTCGTGCACGTAATCAATCCGCCAGGTGTCGTTGTATAACCATTTATCGTTGACCCCGCGTTTGAACGACAGCAAAAAATTATCTTCCTGCACGAACTGAAGCTCCTGACCCGGAATTTTGGTGTCGCGCTGGAAGCTGGCCCGGATGTAATTCTGCGGGAACTGGTAAATCGATTTGTTATTGATCGAGTACGTACCGCTCAGAAAATACTTCCAGCGCTCGTCTTTAAATCCGTAAGCCGCGTAGGTTTCAGCGTAGTAGCGTTTGCTCAATTCCGGCGTTGTCCGTCCGCCCAGTCGTAGCCGAAACCCTTCGACCGGATTGAAACTGTAGAATGTGTTTGCCGGACCGACTTCGAATGAGCCGAACGATTTATAACCTGCAAACAGGATTGTAAAGGCTTCCATCGTGCGTTTAAACGAAGGCATCTGTTTCAGACTATCGATGTTTTTGTACACCTTCGATTCGGCGCTGGAAAGCGTATCATGCCGATTGCCAAGCCAGAACTGTTCTGGTCTACTGGCGGCATCGGCCTCTACTACCTGGGGCTGGCCATCGTAAACTTCGTCAGCTTGTGGTTCATTGACGTGATAATTTCGGTAGGAGAGGGTTCGCTGGCCGAAGACCCCGCCACCCTTGTTTTTGTTGATTCCAAAGTCGGCTAGTAAATCGCTTTTGCTGAGGTAGTACTTGCCATCGGCATGCTGTTCAAACTGCTGGCGGATCTGCAAGTCGCGAACCCAGTTCAGGTTGATCTTGGGGTTTACGGACAGATTGATTTTCTGAACCGCGTAATTGCTGTCAAGCGTTACGTACATCTTACCCTCGAAAAGCATGTCCGTAGTATTACGAGGCACGAAATTCAGGCCAACCAGTTTGGTATTATTAACGGTGATCGTATCAGCCAGATAATACTGATAGAACGTTGGAGCGCTACCAGCAATGGGACTCAAGAACTGGTTGGTCATCAGAAAAATCGAATTCTCGTAGATATCGATTTTCGAGTACATCCGGTTCAGATAAACACTAAGCCCATTGTTGTCAAAATACTGACCAAAGTCAACCCGTTTGTCGCCTTTAATAATGGTTTTCTCTTTGTGCGGACTTCTCCGGTTGTAATGTTGAGAAAGCTTTTCTTCGAGATAAATGGGTAGCAGCGATTTTCCCGGCAGCGTCGTCGTATCCCGGTTTTCGAGCAGGAAGCGATATTTCTGAAAAATTTTCCTGTCGGCAATCTTCGTTGATAAGCTACTTAACGAAAACTGCAACTTATCGTACTCTTCGTAGTCCGCGTAATCGTAATGGCCAAGTTGATTCTGTTCTTTGTGGCTGATCACGTTACGGATCAGTTCAACGGCTGGATTATTCTTGTTACGATAGCGAGCTCGTTTACCGCTACGGATTACTACTTCGTTCAACAGCTGGGAGTTGGCTTCCAGCCGGATCGTTATGGTTTGCGCAATTCCGGGGGTTATCGGTTTTATTGCTGTTTTATAACCGATAAACGAAACGGCTATCCGGGCGAAGTTTCCTTGCCCTGTCAAGGTAAAACCACCCCGCTCGTTTGTCGTTGTACCGATGGTTGTCCCTTCAAAAACGATATTCGCGAAGGGTAGAGGTTCTTTATTGGCTCCGTCCGTAACGGTTCCGGTAACCGTTGTTGTCTGGGCAAGCGTGATATGACTCAGCAGCAACAGCCCGCTCAACAGCAGAACCGATTGGCTGAAAGCGTGGCGCAGAAATTGGTTCATGATAGGCTGAAGACAAAATCTTTCTGAAGAAAATAGTTGTAAGTGACACCTACCAGAATACCTACGCCCGTTTTGGCTAATAGATAATGAACGCCCAGAAAATGAGTGGCAGCAAAAAGCCCGGCTGCATTGAAACCTGCATTTCCTACCCAAACCAATACAAATCGGTAAAACTGCTTACCAACGGGTTGATTGCTCTGCGTGAACGTCCATGCTCTAGCGATGCTAAAATTAGCCAAGCCTCCGGCGACAGCGCCCGTCAAACTGGCGGGTAGATACCAGCAATGCGCTAACTGAACGAGCAGAAACGTCGTCAGAAAATCGATGCCAGTGGCGATCAGTGAGGTGGCCTGAACTTTAAAAAATGTTTGCATATAGTTTATAAGAGGCCGGCCAGTAAGGCGGCCCGTAACAGCAAATTTGTGTATAGACCCGCCAACAAATCATCCAGCATCACACCCCAGCCGCCCGATACTTTTTCGAGTTTTCGGATGCCAAAGGGTTTGCTGATGTCAAACAGACGAAATAAGAGCAGACCCGCTAATAAGCTTTTTTCGTGAATTGGAATAAACAGGAGACTAAGGCACATGCCTGCTATTTCGTCGATAACGACGCGGTAACTGTCCTTACCCCACTGTTCCTCTACTGAATCCGCTGACCAGATGCCAATGGCTGTGACAAGACCTGTAATCAGAAATGGAGCGAAAAAAGACGAATCGCCGGGAGCGAGCCAATACCAGACAAGACAGCAAGCGACGGAGGCTACCGTACCCCCCCCTTTGGGAATATAGCCAATGCCTAAACCAGTAGCGATCAGTTTATCCATTGCTTATTCTATTTTTCACGGGCTTCATACACTTCAACTTCTCTCGGAGGATCAACTTTGCGCGCTGACCGTTCCCTTACTTAGTTAATACTGTTGTCGATTGAACAGCCATTTTATTGTTAAGTGACGGTATCTAAAGCCTATCAGGCAGCCTGTTTCAATAACAGATCCTTAACGTTGATGGTCCCTCACGGGGTTAAGTATTATTGACTAGAACGCTCCAATCTAGGATTATTGCTATTTGCTATCAGCCATATGCAATATAGATTATTACTATACAATCAATAATTTTACTGTAAAATATTTAACCATTTACGTCAAAAACTAGTTCTTACCTTTTCTGCAGGTGATAGGTCATAAAGCTGTTAATTATTACTCAATGTATTGATAATAAGCTATTTGGTAAGTAAAAATAGTTTAAATTTTTGCTTATGCAAGTTACGAAGGTGCTAATGAGTATTCGGTACATAACTCGATGGTTAACAAAAAGAATCAATTACAACAGGGATAATGCGCATCAAATAGAGTCTATAGACTATAGGTAATTGTTATGAATGAAACTTGTTTTGTTATAATTCTTGGATAATTCCTGTACGAATTAATTTATTAACGCATACCTTTCGGACAAATAATATGAGCGTAGCAGCTCATAGCTATCAATTAAGCCAAACAAAGGTGACGCTAACGTTATATGCTGACTCTTTAGGGATGTTGGCATCAATACGAAACAGCCTGACCTTGAATGGTTCTACCTTCAAACAACTGTTAACTAAATCTCCGGCTTTGTAAGGAGGTAACACGTTTAAATTATGTTTGACATTTGCACAATCGGGCACATATCACTAGATAAGGTCGTTACAGCGCAATCCGTGACCCACATGCCGGGTGGTACTTCGTTTTATTTTTCTAAATCGCTCCTACAGTTTGACGTAAATTACTGCCTAGTCACAGCGGTGGCACCTCAGGAACAGCCTATTGTAGATAGTCTGCGCGCCGAAGGAATCGACGTTTACAGTTTACCAAGTGAGAATACAGTCTTTTTCGAGAATATTTACAGCGAAGATCAGAATTACCGCCAGCAACAAGTATTGCGTAAAGCGTCGCCATTTGACGTTGCTTTAATGCCAACAATTAGCGCTAAAGTATTCCATCTGGGCCCTTTACTGTATGATGACATTCCGGTGGCTCTGATTAAGGAATTAGCGCAGAGAGGGCAGGTTTCGCTGGATGTGCAGGGGTATCTAAGAGACGTTCGCGCTAAAAAAGTAATCTATCAGGATTGGGTCGATAAAAAGCAAATCCTGCCTTACGTGAGCATCCTAAAAGCCAATGAATTTGAAATGGAAGTGATCACGGGCAAAAAAAATGCACGCGATGGCGCAAACTACTTAGCTGATCTGGGTGTATCGGAGGTCATTATTACCTTGGGTAGCGAGGGATCACTTGTCTACACAGGAGGCACTTTTTATAAAATTCCAGCGTTCCGGCCAACGGCTGTTATCGATGCAACAGGTTGTGGAGATACCTACATGGCAGGCTATTTGTGGAAAAAGACCAAGGGCGCTTCGATCCAGGAAGCAGGTGAGTTTGGAGCCGCGATGGCTACGTTAAAAATCGGTTCTTCTGGACCTTTTACCGGCCATCCCGATCAAGTGACGCACGTAATGGAGCAGGCACTTTACGATCATGCCAGAATCGCAGTATCGTAAATAACAGTGAGGGGGCCGGTGACTGACGAAATAAGCCTAACCGGTTCCCAACCATCTAGGCCATTATCACTAGAAACGTATCGTCATCACTAATTGAAAGGCAAAAGAGCCGTGAGCCAGACAAGGAGTCTAATTATGATACAGTTCTTAACGATATATTATTTAACTAATAAGTTAAAGTTGATCTCCTCTTAGATTGTTTATGACCTTGCGAAGTACCTGCATTGCATTTTCAAATTCCTGCTCGGTTATTCCTGAATTGGCAGCTGTGTACATCTCATAAATCCAAGGCAAAATTTCCTGTTTGAGTTGCTTTCCCTGATCGGTAAGAAAAATCAGTTTGTTGCGTCGGTCATTCGTATCCTCCTGTCTGTAAACCAGCTCTCGTCGGGTGAGATTGTCGATCAGGTAGGTTAGACTGGCTTTATCTTTTAACGTCGCATTGGCAATCTCCTGCTGGTTAACACCGTCGTTTTCCCACAGATACCCCATCACCTGCAACATTTCATAGGTTAGATCGAACTTTTGCTGTTTGAGTTTTTGCTGGACAAACTGTCGAAACGCAATATTGACTTCAATCGCTATACGTGCGAACTCTTTTTGCGCTCCTGTAGACTCAGCGACATCGATCAAATTATCATTACACATTCTTACTTGTTGTTTAACGTACCGCCACAAAGATGCAAATGTTAGTTAAATACTTGACCATTCCCAATTATTTAACGCTTAATGTGTGGATTCTTAGTATAGGTAAAGGCGTTATCTAAAACGTTCTGTTCTGATCGTGTTGTTTTCAACCGCATGAATAACATTCACAAGAACCGTTTCATAAGGTAACAGTTTTTCTAATTGTTTAAATCTTGTCTGCTCGTTGATAATAGGGGAGGAGCTTATTAGATAAAATGCTCTGATACGAGTAGTGGGACAGTAGCCACAACCAACCAACAGTTATCGCTTAGTCAATTGTCTATCGGCCAGCAATGGCAGGATCACCGTAAATAGACTATTGTTGTCAGTAATAATTGGCTCAGGCTGATCGAGTAGGCGATACTTTGTTGATATGTTAGACAACCCAACCCGGTTGGATGCCATGCGTATACTTTTACGTTGAAGGTTGTTTTGTACCCGGAGCCAGCCCTCCGGATTGGTATCAATCGTAATGCACAACGGTTGAGTGGCTTGCACGCGGTTATGCTTGACGGCATTTTCGATCAGTAATTGCAACGTTAAAGGTGGGAGTAGCTGGGACCGGAAATCTCCCTTGATATCGACAGTAAGCTCAATTCCCCGTTGGTGACGCGTTTTGAGCAGATAATAATACGACTCAATAAATACCAGTTCGTTATCCAGCGTTGTCAGATTACCCTCGTTGATTTGTAACAGGTAACGGTAGACTTTGGCTAGTTCATCAACAAACTGTTCGGCTTGTTTAGGCTCATCACTGATCAGCGATGAAAGCGAGTTCAGACTGTTGAACAGAAAATGAGGATTGACCTGATTTTTGAGAACTTCTAGTTGATTTAGCAAGGATTCGCGCTTGTACACTTCAGTCTGTATACTATTCTCCCGCCACTTGGTAAGTGTATAGTACAGCTCGTACATGCACAGCGAAATAACATTGGAGCCAAGCCCTATCCAGAAGATAATGATTTTTGTTGAAGGGGTAGGTCTAAAATCGAAAAAGGGAATCAGTCCATACACGTAAAAAGCAATAACCTCGGTCGCGATGGTCATAACGATAAATACCGGAAATTCGAGCAACATACGCTTAGGCGTTTGCGACAAGTCCGGGTATTGATTCGTTATCCAACGAATAATTGCTGTTTGCGCAGCCAGCAGCAGACCAGATAAGCGATACTGGACGACAAAATTAAAATACGCCAATCGGAGAAGTAGCGTGGACCTAGCCAAACATAGTTGTCAAGCGGGACTGTCCACGAAACTAAACCAATGATGATCCAGATACTTTGCGCAGGGAGGTTAAGAAAAGGAAGTTTAAAGAGCCGACGAAAAAGGTTTGTCATAGAGTAGGCCACCAGCAGACGAAGACCAGGCTGAATAGTTGACAGATAATGCCAATATGCAGAATAATTTTGGGGGAATCAACGAAGTCGAGATTCTGTATAGACTTACTGACAAGGGTTTAGGCTACCTCTAGTTAATAGCCTAGCACCGATGGCCGCCGTAAACGTTACAGCGGCCATCGGTAGTGTTATCTCAGTTCGGTTGGTGGTGTTGTCGAGGGTGTGATGTATGGTGGCTTAAGGGGGGCAGGTCTGTAAATGGCTCCTGTCGCGAAGTCGACAATCGTGCCTGGCCAGAACAGAATAATATCCGCAATCAAAGCACCTACTCGCACTTCCCGCTGTGGTTCTCCATCACGGGGTTTAGTAACCTGATAGCTGGTTCGGGGTCCACCGAAGACAGTCGCGCAACTGGTTAAGGTTGCGACACTGCAAACCAACAAACATCCTTGAATCAAGAGCGATTTAATCGTTTTGTGGATCATAAGGGTATTAAATAAAGTTGGTTCAAATAACGTCTTTTTGGTGATCTGCTTAACCATAAACTAACAAATAAAACTCGGCAGTACTCATGTTTACTGCTCTTTTGGTTGCTTTTGCCAGTAACCGTGGTGGTTAGGTGTATGAATTCTTTATGAAGAGGAGTTTTTGGTTTGTATAGTCTAATTATAGCTATCAATTGTTGATAATTTAAACAAGCATGAACATAAATTAATAATGGCTGTATATTAGTAAATAAACTTGTCAGACTGACGGTTTATAGGCCGCTTTATCCTGAGTTCAGTTTGTTTCGACATCATGAGTACCGCTTTGTTCAGCATCGTTTTTCTGTTGACGATGCCGCTATGTTTGTTGTCTTGGCAAGACGCTGGTGGACAACCCATTAGCCAAGCTGGTGGCTGGCCACCTCTTCAAATTCTCGATGTTGAGAAAGGTTTGCCTCAATCATTCGTTTCAGGAGTCGTTTTGGACGATGATGGTTTTATTTGGGTAGGAACCCTAGATGGGTTGGCACGCTATGATGGTCGGCGCTTTGTTACGTTTCAGCATCAGGACGATGATCCGACTTCCCCCATCGATAATGCCGTCAGTGGTCTTTGGAAAGGAGCAAAAAATGAAATTTGGGTTCACTACGAAAATGGTGAGATCGACCGGCTGGATACCCGAATGGGCCGCTTCTGGCACCTGACCCGCCAACCTGCCTTCGCCATCATTAAAAAACTTCCCTTCACGGTTGGTTGCCAGCTGAAAGTTGACCACCAGGGAAATCTATGGGGTACTTTACTCAACAAAGGCATATTCCACTGCGACTTCAAGCGCAATAAAATTCAGCAGTTGGGCAGGACTATTCACGGACTGGCGTCGGATACGGTCAAAGCCATTGCAGAAGATCGGCAGCAACGTCTTTGGGTTATCACACAAAACGGCCTGAGCCAGTTCGACAGAGCAACAAATCGGTTTATCAATACAGCCTATCCGTTGCCACTGGTGCGTCCGGAAGGCTATACCGCTGCAGGCGCAGAGAAACTCGGCGTACTTGTACGAACTAGCGGTGAGCTGATGTTTAGTGACCGAAAAAAGCTATACTTTTTTGATCCCAATCGCCATACGTTTCGGATCGTTGATCTGTCCATTGAAGATAAAGAAGGAATACGCCACATAGCTCAAAGCCCGAAAGGAGGGGAGTGGATCGAATACGCCGGAACCGTTTACCGATATACCGATCAACAAGGGTTAACACCCGTCTGGCGTTACCAGCCTTCAAAAGATAACCTGTCTACGGGTTTATGGTGCACAGACATAAGTTTTGATCAGGCGGGAGTGCTGTGGATCGGCGGTAACACCCTGGGCTTGTTGAGGCTTGATCTGGCTGCGACACCCTTGCATACGTATTCATACAAAAAAGCGTTCTGTCAGGATGTGGTTCAGCAGGAGCTGGATGTGTCACTGATGGCTACTTACCGCTGGCCTTTTACGAATGAAACGGCTAATTCGCAAAGCTCGTATATCATGCGATCAAGCTATGACCCGTGGGGGCGACTGTGGATTGGTCTAGGCGACCAGATAGGGTGCTATCATACTCAGCAGAAAAAAATTACGCTTTTACCCACTGTACCCAGCAAAATAACGGCCTCGTTCAATAATGGTCTGCGCGGCTTATCGATTGCTCCTGATGGTAAAATATGGGTCGTTACGGAACAGGGTGAGCCGTACTGGTACGATAGTCTGACCAGTTGCTGGCAAGCATTGTTTCGTGGGCGTTTGACCGCATTGCCGCCTACCTTAACGAATGACCTGCTGGTTGATTCGACAAGTTTGTGGGTAACGACCATCGGCAAAGGACTGTTGCATTATACGCTCGATGCCCGGCGCTACCAGGCTTTTCGATTCGGTTCGCCCGATGACAAACAAGCCAATCCAACACTTCTCGATTTAGAGCAGGACCCGACCCGTAGTCATTTGCTGTGGATCGGTAGCTATCAAGGGCTAATTTGCTTCAACAAACGCACCCACCGCTACCAACGTTTTACGACCGCGCATGGATTGCCCAACAATACTATTTACTCGGTGGTGCCCGACAGGCAGGGGTACCTCTGGCTTAGCACCAACAAAGGACTGTGCCGTTTTCATCCCATCCGACATACAGTTCTGAGTCTACAAACAGCTGACGGATTACCGGGAAACGAGTTTAACCGATTTCATCACCTTAAACTGCCGAACGGTCAGCTGGCTTTTGGTGGTATAAAAGGGTGGTTGGTGTTCGATCCTGCGCTGATTAAAGAGGACACATTACAGCCCGTTGTGGCACTAACCGAGTTGTTCATCAACAACCAGTCTGTAGCACAGTATGGAACTGACTCTCCGCTGCCAACGCCGGTTAATAATGCGTCGGACCTTCAGCTTGCCTATAATCAAAATTATGTAACGTTTGAGTTCGCTGCTTTGCATTGTCATCAGCCCGACCGGGTGGTTTACCGCTACAAACTGCGGGGGTATGATGATCGATGGACTATTAGCAATCAGCCGAGAGCCAGCTATACAAAACTTCCACCCGGTCAGTACACCTTGGAGGTGAATGCCGGCAATGAAACAGGCCAGTGGAGTCGTCACGTAAAAGAATTGAGCATCGCCGTGTTGCCACCCTTCTGGGCTGGCGGATGGGCGTATAGTTTATACACACTACTGGCGGTTTCGGGACTGGTTGGGTTTGTCCGGTTTCGCACAAAGCGTGAACGCGAACGCAATGAACTGTTACTTCGCGAACAGCAGGCCAACGAACTGCGACAGCTTGATTTGGCCAAAACCCGCTTTTTTGCTAATGTGTCACATGAGCTTCGTACGCCACTGACGCTTATGTTGGGACCGCTGAAAAGCGTACTTCTAAGCAGAGAGCTAACGTCCAAGGATGAATACCTCGTGCAGACAGCCCAACGAAATGCGGAAAACCTGCTTGGTTTGGTGAATGAACTGCTTGATCTAACTAAACTAGAGGCTGGCAAAATGCAACTGAACAGTCAGGCTGTACGAGTAAAATCGCTGGTCAGTGGTCTGGTTGCCAGTTTCGATTCATTGGCGCGTCAGAAAGAAATCACGCTGACCAGCGAATTGGCTGTCCGTGATGAATTGATTGTCCAGTTGGACGAACGAAAATTGCGACAGGTGCTTACCAACTTGCTTGCAAACGCGCTCAAATTCACTCCTACCGATGGATTTGTAAAAGTGACCCTGAACTATGTCGAACCGCAATTGCATATAGCGGTGCTGGATACGGGTCGTGGTATTTCACCCGATGATTTACCGTATGTGTTTGACCGCTATTTTCAAACAAGGCAGTCGGATACACCTCTGGAAGGTGGGACAGGCATTGGTCTGGCGCTTTGTCAGGAGCTGGTACGACTTATGCAGGGTACGCTACGGGTCGAAAGCCAGCTTGGGCAAGGAAGTACGTTTAGGATAGAGCTACCCGCTCCTCTTAGCAGCATGCCGCAGCAGGAGTCCGACGCAGAAAGCCTTGTGTTGGAAGAAGTGGCAGGCGGCAATTCCACGAAACAACTCGCAGAAGAAGCAAAGGCTCATTGTGCGGATGTTGTATTGGTTGTGGAAGATAATCCAGACCTGCGCAATTACCTAGTGACCATCTTGTCACCGTTATTTACGGTACAAACGGCCGAAAATGGACAAGTAGCGTTGACACGGTTGGCCGAGCTGCCACTGCTACCGTCGCTCATTGTTTCTGACATCATGATGCCTGTCATGGATGGCTTTCAATTGCTGGAAACGCTTAAAGGAAATGATACGTACCGGCGAATTCCTGTAATAATGCTTACCGCCAGGGCCGAAATGGTTGATCGATTGCGGGCCTTACGAATTGGTGTTGATGATTACCTGCTGAAGCCGTTCGACGAGGAAGAATTAATGGCTCGAATTGCTTCGTTACTGCATAATCAACGCGAACGATCCGTTGCGTTGACAACGGAAGTTGTCGAGGTTTCGCAGAATGACGATCCATCCTTACCCACAACGGCTCTCTCGAGTGAAGACAGCTTGTGGCTCGAACGACTGGAAATGTTAACGATGGCTCGCTTGAGTAACTTTGATCTGACCGCCGACGAATTAGCGTCCGAACTGGCAGCCAGCCGTCGCACGTTTTATCGAACCGTGAAACGACTGACAGGAATGACTCCGGCCCAATATCTCTCCGAAGCGCGCTTTCGACAAGCTCGTTTTCTCCTGGAAACTCGCCAGGTATCGACCGTTAAGCAGGTAGCTTATCAGGTTGGCTTTCGGCAGGTGAGTCATTTTGCCCAAACGTACCAGCAACGTTTTGGTAAAGCACCGGCTGACTATTTGTAAGAGAATCCTATTCTTCTAGTAACGCTGAAATTAGTGTCAACAGAATCCTTTTTCTGCTGAGTATCGATGCTACTTCTTGCCGAATGTGAAGTATACACCTGCCCCAAGCAAAAAAGCCTTTCCTGTTTCGCCATCATCAAATACAATGTGATAACCCGCATCGACATTTATGCCAACAACGGGCGAGAGGGCATATTGCAACCCTACTTTGGGTGCTATCCCAAACTTGTTAGCGCTGTCAGACGCTTTAAATGTATTATATCCGTCGGAGATTTCGACCTTAGTAGCGGACCGGTACAACCCACCTTCCAGACCAGCGTAGGGTCGAAGAGCGGATTGGGAAAAAAAGTATTCAGCCTGTCCTGTCACCATAAGAAGATTTGCCGAGGCTTTAATTGATGAGATAGCGCCTGATTGAGGATCGAAAGGGATGATAGCTGAACTGTTTGAAGTAAAATACCGGCCATTCAATCCAATGGCGAAGTTAGGTTTAACAAAATAGCGTAGTGTAGCTCCACCCCCCCATTGACCATCGGAGAATGAAGCCCCTGATTCCGTTGATGCCAGATAGTTTCCTGTCAGGTTTGCCTGGAATTGTGCCTGTGCTTGGGGAGATAAGAGTAGTGCGCTTACAACAAGGAGCAAAGAGGCCGTTAGTTTTACGGTGTTTTTCATAAGGAGCATATTGCTTTGATTCGCGCTAAATTACAGTTGTTGTCAGGCTTTTTGTCTCCAAATGTACTCTTTCTCGAAAATTTGTTTCGGCTAATGTCTACACAGGTTGCGAACCTGTTGATTAACTTGTTGGCTATGTCTCATTAGTTACTTAGTTTCTTCTACATCGTTACGAGAAAGCGATGTAGAAGAAACTTGATTATGGCTGCTTCGCTGATCGAAGAACTTTTTGAAATAAGCTTATACTTGAGTCGGTGTCACTTTAACGACAATGGATTTGGAGATCGGCGTATGGCTTTTCTCAGCCATTTGATCGATAGGTACCAGGACGTTAGTTTCTGGAAAATAAGCTGCCGTGCAACCCCTCGGAATGTCGTAAGGCACTACTATAAATCGATGCGCGGTTCTGGTCTCTCCGTCATATCGACTGTGCAGATCAACCGCTTGTTTCTCCTGTAAGCCCAGACTGGCTATGTCGTCGGGATGCATGAACACTACCCGTCGTTCGTTATGAACGCCCCGGTAACGATCCGCGTTTTTGTAGACTGTCGTGTTAAACTGATCGTGGCTGCGAATGGTCATCAACAGCAATTCATCCGATTGCAGCTCATGGGGTGTTGGTGCGTTTACCGTAAAGTGCGCTTTACCATCGCTGGTATTTTTAAACACCCGGTCGCGGGGGTCATTCGGAAGGTAAAATCCGCCCGGCTGCCGCACCTTTTGGTTATAGTTGTCAAAACCTTTAATGGTTTGCGCAATCAGATCCCGGATTCGGTCGTAATCCGCTACAAGGCTATCCCAGTCTACGGTCGATTTTTCGCCTAGTGTGGCTTTTGCCAGTTCGCAAATGATGGCGACCTCGCTTTTCAGATAAGGAGAAACCGGGTCCAATATCCCGTGCGACTGGGCTACTACGCCGGTGGTGCTTTCGCAGCTTATAAATTGCGGCCCAGATGCTTGAATATCGTGGTCGGTACGGCCAAGGCAGGGCAGGATCAGCGCCGTTTCACCATGAATCAGGTGGCTACGGTTTAGTTTGGTCGATACGTGCACGGTTAGTCGGCACTTGCGCAGCCCTTCGGCCGTGAAATTGGTGTCCGACATGGCCATCGTGAAATTGCCGCCCAATCCAAAGAAAACCTTGCCTTTCCCCTCGTGCATGGCCTTTACCGAGGCCACCGCATCATAACCATTCTCGCGAGGGGGCTTGAACTGAAACACTCGTTCCAGTGCTTCCAGCAGTTCGGGTTTGGTTTTTTCCCAGACGCCCATCGTCCGGTCGCCCTGTACATTGCTATGGCCGCGTATAGGGCTGGCGCCACCTCCTTTGATACCGATACTGCCTTTTAAGAGCAGTAGATTAATGACTTCACTAATGGTAGCTACCCCATTCTTATGCTGGGTCAAACCCATTGCCCAGCAAATAATCAGCTTTGGCGTGTACTTGAACAAATCGACAGCCTGCTGAATCTGTTCTACCGTCAGACCACACTGGGCGGCCAGTTCGTTCAGATCGAAATGGTCCAGGCTTTTGACGAAAGATTCGTAACCGGATGTATACTGTTCAATAAAATGCAGGTCGAGTACTTTGCCCGGCTCACCCGCCATAGCCGCTTTTTTCTCTTCCGCTATCAACAGCTTGCACATCGCTTTCAGCAGTGCCAAATCCGAATTTATGCGGACTTGCAGAAAGACATCAGCTAGTTTTTCTCCGCCAAACAGCATGTCGCGCGGACTTTGCGGGTATTTGAAGGCCAGCAGACCGGCTTCGTGCAGGGGATTAACGGCAATGATTTTACCACCCTTGCGCTTCATTTCTTCCATTGGGGTCAGCATGCGGGGAGCTGTTGTTCCTGGGTTCTGCCCCATAATCATGACCACATCAGCCGTCTCGTAATCCTCGTAGGTAACCGTCGCTTTGCCTAATCCTAGGGTATCAGTCAAGGCAACCGTGGTCGATTCGTGGCACATGTTCGAACAGTCGGGCAGGTTGTTGGTGCCGAACATTTTGACGAAGAGCTGATACACAAAAGCGGCTTCGTTGCTGGCACGTCCCGAGGTGTAAAAGATGGCTTCGTCGGGTGATTCGAGCGCGTTCAGTTGATCGGCAATGAGGTCAAAAGCTTCTGACCAGTCGATGGGTACGTAATGAGTAGCACCGGGTCGCAGGACCAGCGGCTGAGTCAGACGACCTTGCTGACCTAACCACAAATCGCTTTTTTCGATCAACTCAGCGACCGAGTAGCGCTGAAACAGGACGGGGGAAGCAGTGTGCTTGGTCATGACCTCATCAGCCACTGCTTTGGCACCGCTTTCGCAATATTCAGCAATGGGCGAGCGCTTGCCGTCTGGATCGGGCCAGGCGCAGGAAGGGCAGTCGAAACCGTCTTTCTGATTCAGGTTAGCCAGGGCCTTCCAACCCCGGCTAACATTCGTACCGCGCAAGACGTGTTCAAACGAAGCAACAATGGCCGACATGCCAGCCGCTTCTGTTTCGGGTTTATCCAGTTCAAGGTCACCCGTAAATTCTTCGGGAGGAGTATTCTGATCCATACTTTGTTTAGGTAATGTCGATTGGTAACGCGTATGAGTGATCAGACGCCAGCCTATCCGAGTGAAAAGCCACTGAACTCAGGCATGATAAACACACACAGGTAGCATCGAAGCTGTCTGTAAATACCAGTGCCTGAGTTCAGGTTTATACGTTAATAAAACAAGAACAGATTCTTGGATTCATCTGCTCAACAGGTGGGCTACCAAACGCTACCGTAGTTAACTTACTGTGAGATACGAATTAGTAAGTCCACAAACTATAGTTGCTTCACTTCCTTGGGGTCTTCTGCCTTGCCGTACATATTCCGGCGGAACGTTGCCGATGCTTTGTAGGTTGCATTCCGTGCTCGCTGAATGACGCCCAGTGGACGGTGAGCTGCTAAACCATGCCAGGGACTGAAGTACATCTTATCTTCTACCAAAGCCACCTTTTCGTCTGTCCATGCTTGCTGGGGAGCAATCGTTAGCTTTCCGACGGTGAGGTAAGGGCTTTCCTGCTCAGGCCATTCTACCGAAGCATCTTCTACCGGCATTTTTTCAATATCAGTTGACAGCTGCACACCAAATTCCCATTCTCCGCCGTTGGTAGCGAAAAAATCCTGTAATAAATGGCGTAGCGCGTCGTCATCACTGTCGATATCAATCGGCTGGTCTTTGAGAGAAGTCAGGTTGGATGTTACTGGCGTCAGAGAAAACTTAGCCATGTAATCGCCGTACAGGTACGCCCCCTGCGAATAATAGGTATCGCCCATTGGGTGCGTAGCCAATTGACCACCCATTCCTGGCATCACGCCCGCATCAGAACCGCTAACCTTTTCCACGACTTCGCCAATAGCACGCAGGGTTTTGGAGATTCCTTCTTTGAGGCCCTCGGCCTTGTTTGTCAACAGATCGAATCGTTTCAGACCACCCAGAAAATCTTTAAGCTTTTGCGGAAAAATGGGACTATTTACCAGAATAAAATCCTGCGTAGTTGATTCATCCGCACCGGGTAGATGCTCGCCTTCCACACCACCAATTTTAAAGGAAATGCCACGGGGTGTTGATACGCTATCAGGTAGTACATCACCCGGTTGAGTAGAAATACGCGCCGTAATCGGATAGGTGCCGGGTTTTGCAAACAAGCCCTGTGCCAAAAAAGGAGGCAGGTTATCGAATACCTGAAATTCACCCGTCAAGATAGCATGACCTTTCGCGTGTACACTCCGTATGGCGTGCCCCTGTGACTGATACGTTTTTCGTTGGATATGGGCCATCGTATCGATAATCTCCTGAATGGTTTGGGCTTCGTCTGGCTCAGGCTGCTCGTAGGAAGGATCGTAAGGCAGTGGGTTGAAGTCTGCGGGCGCTTGTTTCATGAATAATGGTTTTGTCATATGATAACTTCATAAACCAATTAATGTTTTTGATTTCACTACATAGCATATAGGAGAAAATGGTATGGTATTTAAAGGTGCTTTCTTTTATGTAAGTATCTGATTGCTAAATCATAGCAGGGAATCAGCCGATTGCTCGCGCTCTAGCCTATAATGCGTTAGTTATAAGGTTCATTAGCGTATGATTCTAGGAAACGATGTTTACTTTTTCGCCAAAAGCCGTGTTGATTTTTTAGGATAATCGCTATCTATCGCTATCAAATTTAGCTGTACATTTTTCAGACGGAATTTCCTGAATTAAGGGACGAAACACAACATTCAAACGTGCACTTGGACCAGGGTGTTTGGTAGCAGATCCAATTTGCAACCCATTTGAGTTGACAATGACTAAGTACGCCTATAGCCGATTATAGCGCTTACATTAAGGCACTGCTTAGGTAGCTCGTTTTGATGAAGAACAATTGACTAGCAAATGTTTAGACACATAGTGTTCGTTTTAAACAACTGTGACGACTTCTCATCGGTACCGCAGATTTAGTAAAACTACTCATCTGCATTCTGGTTGAGCATGCAGGACAATCGATGTGTAGTCGACAATCGGAATAATGCAAGGTGGAAGCGTCTTCAAATCGTTTCTATAGCATTTTGCTCATACTTGCAGTAAGACATTCCCTTCTGTAACGCGCAGCTTGATCAAACAAGCGGTCCCTTGCTACGGTTTGTCTATTCGTTTCAGAATCTAATGAACAAACTGTGTATACAATAGACAGGACAAGGCTCTGGGACTATCAATTTAAATTAAGCAAAGAAATGGCATCTGGTATTTTTGCAGTTCTGGACGATATAGCGGCCCTGATGGATGATGTGGCTTTAGCGACAAAAGTAGCCACCCGAAAAACAGCCGGTATACTAGGCGACGACCTAGCCGTAAACGCAGAAAAAGCTACGGGTTTCCTGGCCGAAAGAGAGTTACCGATACTATGGTCAATTACGAAAGGATCGTTGATCAACAAACTTATTATCGTTCCCGTTGCGCTATTACTGAATGTGTTCTTTCCCGTTGCAATCACATTTATACTGGTGTTGGGAGGGTGTTATCTGGCTTACGAGGGGGGCCATAAAATAATAGATTACTTTTTCAAGACGGCAAAGACAGATACGCCAGCAGAAGCACCAGCAAATGAGCAGGCTGATCGAGCCGTTGATCACGAAAAAGCGAAGATAAAATCCGCCATCATGACCGACTTTATTCTGTCAGTAGAAATCGTCATCATTTCACTGGGTTCAGTTACCGATCAACAGACAATGATTCAGGTAGTAACGGTGTCAGCGGTTGCCGTGATAGCGACGGTCGGCGTATATGGTCTGGTAGCGCTCATCGTGCGAATGGATGATGCAGGGTACCGTTTGATTAAATGGTCAGACAATAAAGGGTTTTTCTCGATACTAGGCAATGGTCTTGTAAAGGCGCTGCCGGTTATCATCAGAATTTTAAGCGTAGTAGGAACGTTGGCTCTCTTGCTGGTTGCGGGCGGGATATTTGTGCATAACCTAGACTTCTTGCATCATCTGTACCCTGATCTTCCAGCAATAGTGCGAGAATTTGGCGTGGGGCTGGTTGTCGGATTGGTAATCGCGGGTAGTTTCGCCCTGTTTAAAATAATTCGGGGCTCAACTAAAAAAATGGCATTGTAACATGGTCCTTTCCAGCGCATTACAGAAGTTACTATATCATGGACTATTCAGGTAAATTGGTTACTACCAAGCAGACTAATTCCCACTCAGGACATCGTCATTACGAATTCCGCGTTTGCTTTTTTTAATCGTTTCCTTGAGCGTCCCGAATTTGTAGTTCAAACTAGCAGTAAACGACCGGTAGTAGTCCCACCGAAAATTCGTTTGCCCAAAATCAGGTCCGAACGTGTTTGAAAGGTATTTTCTGTAGGTGCGGAATGGGTTGCTGACCGAACCTGCCAGCACTAACTTGTCTTTGATCAGATCTTTATTGATGCTGAGCGAAGTAGTGAGCAGACTATTTGTGTTACCCTGTAAGTTAATACTTGGGCCATTAAGCTGCACATTGGCTGTCAGCCGCCAGTCTTTGGGTAGTCTGTAATTGGTGGACACAGCAACGTTGTACATTAATCCACTATTTTTAATTAATACGCTATTGACCAGTCCCTGTACCATCCCATATGCAGCCCGGCTATTTGCACTTAAGTTCCACTGTTTGGTGATCGGATAACTGAGGTTTACGTATAAGCTTGGGAGCTTCGCCGTACCTGTGTTTCCGTAGGAGGTCCGCGTAATGTTTGTCGCTGAATCGTATACCGATACCGGAAAAACAAGATTCCGAAAAAACGTAAATCCCAAGCCTATGTTAAGTTGAGCTTTTGCTGGCCTGCTATACGTTACCTGAAGGTCGTTGACAAGGGCGGGTCGAAGTTCAGGATTGCCGCTTCGCTCGAAATTTGGATTCGAACGATCCACAAACGGATTTAACTGATTAATTCCCGGTCGTTGAATGCGCTGTGTATAGCTCAGGGTAAAGCCAGCGCTGTTCTCTAGTTTCCGATTTACAGATACGGAGGGGATCAGGTTAAAATACGTCCGTTGTAATTTGGCATCGACCGAAATAAAATCAGCATCAATAACGGTTTCTTCTATACGTAAGCCTGCTTTTACGCCCCAGCTTTTCAACGAATACTGATACATCGCGTAAGCCCCGAACACATTCTGCGTATTCTTAAAACGATTGCTGATAGCTGGTTGAATCACATACTGGCGCGTTACAGAATCTGCTACAGCGTACTGAAAATTGCTTTGATTATCCCGTAAAATTCCTTTTATACCCGCTTCGATCTGGTGTTTTTTGATCGGGTGTACATAGTCTATCTGAAACGTTTGTTCCGCGAAAGACTGGTCATTTACTTGCTGATAGTCAGGCAGGATATAATTCATTTGTTCCGTAATGCTCAAATTACTATGCTGGCCATCCCGATAGGATAGATAGCGGTACGAAAGGGTCAACAAACGGTTTTTATCCGCCCGAAAGCTGCGTTGATAATTCAATGAGGCATCTACACCCTGTCCATCTCCCGTACGGTTATTTTCCAGCGTGTAGCCTTGTTGATAAACACCTGACGTTGTTAGTAAACTGGTCTGTAATGAATTGCCTGTCAATTGATTGCTATTCAGATTGAACTGAGCAGCAAGTAGATTCTGCGCATCGATTTCATAGCTCATTTCGTAGCCCAGGTAGGCTGTTCGACTTTTCGAGCCTGTAGTGCCTTCCTGTAAAAGATTAGTCGGTTGCTCGCCGGTAGTAATTCGTTGGACACCCCCTCGAACGGGAAGATTATTGTAAAGACTAGCCCCGCCAAAGGCTGAGACGCCGAATTTCCCCAACTTAGCCGAAACGGATCCACCCAAACCTGGCCCGCCCACCGGAAAACGTTCGCTGAGGTTGATGGAACCGTTGTAACCATTGTCCAGCTTTTTCGTGGTAATGATATCGATAATCCCTGCTAATCCCTCTGCGTCGTACTTGGCTGGTGGCGAGGTGATTACGTCAATGCGCTCAATGGATGAAGCAGGCATAATCCTGAGAATGTCTTTGTAGTTGCGCTCCATCATGCTCGACGGTTTTCCGTTGATAAAAATCTTAAAATCACTATTCCCTTTCATGAGGATATTGTTGTCGCCATCCAGCGAAAGAAGCGGTACTTTTCGCATCATCTCTAAGACGTTGACAACCTTGCTTTCAGGATCAGCCTGAAGGTCGTAGCTAATCCGGTCTATTTCCTGCTTGACAATTTGCTTGGCAGCCGTTACGATGACTTCCTGCAAACCCACGATGTCTGGACTAAGCAGCACGGTGCCCAGCTCCACCTTTTTTTGTAGCGAGTCTCTCAACTCGATTGAAATTCGTTTAGTCCTGTAGCGTACTCCTACCATCACCAGCCAGTAGCTATCCGCTTCTAAACCCATAAACGAAAAAAAGCCGTTTGCTTTGGAATAATCAACTTTCAGAGCAGTGTCTGGCCCTTTCATTAAATTAACCGTGATGAAGGTCAATGGCTTACGCGTGGCTGAATCGGCAATCGTCCCTTGAATCGAGTAACTTACTGGTTGTTTCTGAGCAATACCGATGTGCACACACAGCAGCAGTATAGCCACCAAAAGTATGGGTATGATTTTCATGAATTTAAAGGTTGATCGGTTGAAAAAGGCAAGGCAAGGCCAATAAGAGATTTAGGCTCTTTTCGAAAAATCACAGCAGTAGAATTGGATTGGTTACCGGTATCAACCGGTAAGAATTTGGAAGAGAAAGGATTGTCTGGCTGTATCAGTGATTAAAGACAGTAGACAATCCAACCGGGTATCATTTTTTCTTGCTCAATCGATGCTCGATAACGAAGTTGGCTATCAAGCTAAGACCCCCAAATAAAAACACCATAGATAGGAAAGAGGTGACTTTGCTAATTCCATAATAATCGTGTAGCACATCCCCGACGATCATGCCAATGGCAATCCCGACAAACAGCATCCCAAATTTAAGGGTAGGAGAAATCGAGTTGTTGCCTGAAAATATGGACGCATCGACCCCCCGTTCGATCATAGCCATCCGTTCCCGGGAGCGGGTCATCAGAAAGACATACACAATTCCGAAGATACCGGAAAATGCGCCCAAGGATATAAGAATATGTTTTATATCGCTACCATCCATACAGCTATTCGTTTACTGATTTTATTAATTGTTTTTCGCCCATAGGACACGCAAAATGAGAAACGGGTTACAGAATTCGACAACTATTTAATGATAAAAATTATTGAGTCAATCTGTAACCTCTTGTCAAAAACGCAGGTCTAATCTGCCAAAGCGCGCGAATGGATTTCAACCTAACCAGCAAGCTCGTGAAGCAACCGGAAGATCAGGTCTATATCGATAAAATCATACATGGAGACTCTGCTTCCTACGCATTCCTTGTTGACCGCTACAAGCACATGGTCTATACGATTGCGCTTCGAATTATGCGAAATGCTGAGGATGCTGAAGACGCGGCTCAGGAAAGTTTCGTAAAAGCGTATCAGCAGATTCACCGGTTTGAGGGCAAATCAAAGTTTTCCACCTGGCTTTACACCATTGCTTACCGGGTAGCTGTCACTAAATTAGAGCAGCAACGGGTCACAACGCTTCCGATCAATCAGGAAATCGCCGAAACCTACGCGTTTCAGCATCAGACTCCCCAACTGGAACACCTACAGGAGTCGGAGCAGCGAAAGTATATCAACGATGCGATTGGACGATTACCGGCAACAGAAGGGTTGTTGATCACGTTGTATTACCTGGATGAAAAGTCAATCAGGGAGATCGAGGAGATCACCGGCCTGTCGGAATCCAACATCAAAGTGAAATTATTCCGGTCCCGAAAAGTGTTGGAAGAACAGCTGCGTTTTTTATTATAAGTGAGCAAGTCGATTTGGACTGCCCGTTGTGCTATGGAAGACGAAAAAGAAGATCGTTTTAGAAGGTTGATTCAAAAAGCTGGCCATGAAAAAATTGGCACTGACTTTACCCGTGCGATTATGAAGCGGCTACAAGCTGAATCGGAACGGGATTCGGCAACAGAAGCAGCCCTGATCCAGCTTTTCGGATCACATACTTTAGTCGAAAAGCCATCGGTTGATTTCAGTCGTCGGGTAATGAACCAGATCACCGTCTCGCAACCAAAACCATTGGAGCCCATCATTCGCCCGAGCGTATGGTATAGCATTGCGGCATCGGTACTGCTTATTGTTTTTTTCTGCATACTCCTGCTCCCATCCAATTCAACTGAGCATCAATCGTCTGGACTTGATCGCTTTCTTTCTGGCTTCGAGGGCACCCTCGACGCCCTTCCTGTCAGTTACCCACTGACTATTGTGGCCCTAAGTGTACTGATGGTATCGGATTATTTTTTAAGACGAAAGCTAACAATCAATTACTAGTTAGTAGACCGCCAAGTATCACGCTTCCCGTCGGCTTCGCTTTCCGTGACTAACCCACATAAACAACCAAGATCGCAGAAAGCTGGAGTGGTTGAGATCCAGGAAAATGCATGGCTTGGAGCTAGATCTACAGTACCCCTGCCATGCTAAGTCAAGCCAACTTAGCCCTGCTAATACCTGTTTCTAAAGGGCCGTTCCCTATCAGGACAATCCAATTTTTAGGGTAGCTAAACATCTTTTCCGGCAATAGGATTTAGTTAGCGAATACCCGTTCGCCGATCTGTATCGTAAGCAAACAACTGGCTCAATTATCAGTCCAGAGAGCTCGCTATTTAGTTACGTATAATAGAATACAGCTTACTTGATCAAAACGATTTTTTGAACGGGATACACGTCAGACAAACAATCTGATCAACTAGTTAAACGCATTGCCTAACTGCCTGATATCATGGAAAATGCCCCCAATAACGAATCAAGACCCAGTAACCCAGACGAACAGAAGGCCGAAAACAAACCACAAAGTGGTCAACGATCTGGTCAGGGTACGGAGATGACCAACAACCACTACGATCTGCACGGAAAACCGGACGCCGACAAACGAAATTTTGTGGCTCCGGACAATGTGAATGCCAAGCACAAAAACCCTGTACTGGCCCAACCCCCCGAAGAATTTACAGGACTTAAACTCGGCAAACCCGCAACGGTTGCAGCTGGCGTTACCGCTGTACTTAAATCGATGGAATTTTCGTGGGGCGAAGCGGGTGTTGGTCGGGGAACGCACGCCTTGCTGAAGCTCAACCAAAAAGACGGTTTCGATTGTTCGTCCTGCGCCTGGCCTGATCCTGACGATCATCGGTCAGTGGCGGAATTCTGTGAAAACGGGGCTAAAGCAACGGCGTCCGATGCGGATACCCGTCGTGTTGATCCTGAGTTCTTCGCTAAGCACAGCCTGGTTGACTTGTCGCATATGACCGACCGGGATCTCAATAATGCAGGCCGGTTGACTCATCCGATGGTACTTCGGCCTGGTGCTACGCATTACACCAAGATTGAATGGAGAGAAGCGTTTCAGTTGTTGGCCGCCCATTTGAATGAATTAAAATCACCCGATGAAGCCGTTTTTTACACGTCGGGGAAAGTACCTAACGAACCGGCGTATCTGTATCAGCTTTTCGTGCGGGAGTTTGGTACCAACAATATGCCTGACTGCTCGAACATGTGCCACGAAAGCAGCGGCTCGGCACTGAGCATAAGTTTGGGACTGGGAAAAGGTTCGGTAACGCTGAACGACATTTATGACGCTGAGGTGATCATCATCATGGGCCAAAATCCTGGTACCAACCATCCGCGCATGCTGACGGCCCTTCAGATCGCCAAGCGGAAAGGGGCTAAGATTATTGCGGTAAACCCCCTGCACGAAGCTGGGTTGAGCCATTTTAAGAACCCGCAGGACTTCATGAATCCGATCAAAGCCGTCGGAACGTTGCTCGGCCACGGTACACCCATTGCAGATCTGCATTTACAAGTCAGAGTTAACGGCGACATGGCCGTGCTTCGTGGAATCATGAAGCATCTGCTGCGGGCAGAAGAACAGAATCCTGGAACCGTGATCGATCATGCGTTCATCAACGAGCACACGACCAACTATGAAGCGTTCCTAGAAACAATTCAAAATACTACCTGGGAAGACATCGAACTGATGAGTGGTCTGTCGCGCGAACAACTGCTCGAAGCCGCCAATATGATTGCCCCGAAGCAGAAAATCATTACCTGTTGGGCGATGGGACTCACGCAGCAAAAAAACGCCGTGATGAGTATTCAGGAGATCGTTAACCTGCACTTGATGAAGGGAGCCATTGGTAAGCCAGGAGCCGGTACGTGTCCCGTTCGTGGGCATTCAAACGTGCAGGGCGACCGGACTATGGGGATATGGGAGCGACCTCACAAAGAGTTCCTGGATGCATTGGCGAACGAGTACGGATTTGAGCCGCCCCGCGAACACGGCTATGATACGGTGGAAGCCATTAAGGCGATGCACGAGGGCAAAACAAACGTGTTTATGAGTCTAGGCGGAAACTTACTCTCCGCAGGGCCTGATACCGAGTTTATCGCCGAAGCCATTCGAAAGCAGAAACTTACTGTTTTTGTCAGTACGAAACTTAACCGGGGCCACCTGGTAACCGGTCAGACTTCACTAATCCTACCCTGCCTGACTCACCTCGACATTGATAGGCAACGTTCCGGGCACCAATTCACATCCTGCGAAAACTCAATGGGGGTGGTCAGTCAGAATAAAGGCGTTCTGCAACCGCTGGAAGGAGAGATGCTGAGCGAAGTTGCCATTATTTCAGGTATTGCACTCAGTACGTTGGGCGATCGAACAAAAGTCGATTGGGTTGGGCACACCGAAAATTACGACACCATTCGGGATTCGATTTCCCGCGTCATTCCCGGCTTTGATAAATTTAACGAGAAGATCCGGAAACCCGGCGGCTTTTACCTACCGAACGGTCCGCGTGAACGCAATTTCACGACCGAGAACGGAAAGGCCAATTTTACGGTGACCGACATGGTCATGCATCATATCGAGCCTGATCAACTGGTGCTGATGTCTATTCGCAGCCACGATCAATTCAACACAACGATTTACGACTACAACGACCGCTATCGGGGGGTGTATGGTGAACGGCGAGTCATTTTTATGAATTCACAGGACATGCAGGATCGCGGTATCAAAGAGCGGCAATTGGTGACGATTACGAGTTATTACGAGGGACAGCAGCGTAAGCTTGAGCGATTTATTGCTATTCCCTACAACATCCCTAAGGGCAATACAGCAGCTTACTACCCGGAAATGAATCCGCTGGTTCCCATGGCGAGTGTAGCGTATGTCAGTAACCAGCCAACTTCTAAATATGTAGTAATTACCGTCGAAGCCATTGGTGAGTTTCTTCCAGAAGGTAGTACATCATCTGTTCCGGTGGCAGCGCTAGCCGAGTGAAAATAGGTTTTTCAGACTATCCAGCCGGGTGGAACCATTGTTTAGGATGGTTTCACTCGGTTTTTATCGGTTGGGCGATGAACAAAACGAAAACCTGTTTCAGAAGTTGGACTGGGTTACGTCCACAGTAGAAGCATTTCAGAACATAACTTTCGAGGTGTAAGTGCTTAATTTGTTGGGCGTGTTTTTACTTCTAAAAAATATGGTACGATTAGCTATAATTTATTTAAGTATACCACTCAGTTTACTTTATTTACTATACTTGTAGTTTCGGCTTTAACTTTAAAACGACTTAAAAAAAACCCATATGGCCATTGCAATATCACTAATCAACTTACATAGCCAAGTGATGACTAGGT
This sequence comes from Spirosoma oryzicola, assembly GCF_021233055.1. Lineage (NCBI taxonomy): Bacteria > Pseudomonadati > Bacteroidota > Cytophagia > Cytophagales > Cytophagaceae > Spirosoma > Spirosoma oryzicola. The sequence continues at coordinate 91,843 of NZ_CP089540.1, forward strand.
AAGTTGAACTTTTGTGCGGATAAAGCCAAAAAACAGTATGTATAACTCTCGAAAACTTTTCATTGAGTAAGACTTCCGAACCTGATAAATTCCGGATTGCTTGCCTATAAACTACCCATTCACCATCACTTAATCTGTTCAATCATGCCTAAGAATACTTTATACGTACCTCCTGCAAAAAAGATCTATCAAACGCCTACGATTAAAAAACTGGGCAATGTTAAAACGCTGACGCTAAAAGTGGGATCAAACACCGACGGTTTCGGAGGAACCTTCGTTTAAATAAAACCAGCCGTCGTAACCAGGTAACGCGCATGGCAATCACAAAATCGTAGAATGCACCTGGGTATTTCTCGTGCAAAAGAACACATCAGCAATAAACCGGTTGAGAGTATTCGGGCCCAGAAACGTGTTATATAAACCTTTTCTGGGTTTTCCAGTTTAATAAGGTTCGTTAGTGCCCGTTACGTTTCCGGTAAACCTGTTTATTCTTTAATGAACGGTAATTATAAGCCATTGGCTGATAAATCGCTTAATGAGCGTTTAGATATGAACTTTGCCTTGAAGGCAGCTCGATTGGGAGTCTGGGAGTTAGATCCGATTACGGACCAAGTCAGTTGGGATGAGCGATGCCAGGAGCTGTTTGGATTGAAAAAAAATAACCCACTCTCGTATCAACAAACGCTTCAATACATCCATCCAGAAGACAGGGTTCGGATAGATGAGGCCATCAAATGGTCCATGAATCCTCAGTCAGAAGGAGGGTATGATGTAATTTGCCGAACTCTTGGAGCCGACAACGACTTACAGCGGTGGGTTCGCTTTATTGGCCAAGCGTATTTCAACGATGCAGGGCAGGCATACCGATTTACCGGAATAGCCCAGGATGTAACGAAAGAGGTTGAAAGTCAGCAACCACTGAAAGCAAGTGAAAGTCGTTTTCGTAGCCTGATCGAAGAAGCGCCCATTGCTACTTGTTTGTTCGTGGGTCGGGAAATGGTTATTGAAGTAGCCAACAAACCCATGCTTGCTTTTTGGGGCAAGGGTAACTCGGTGATGGGCAAGCCACTGGCGCAGGCAGTTCCTGAACTGGTGGGTCAGCCTTTTCTGCAAATTCTGGCTGACGTTTTTATAACAGGTAAACCGTATTACGCGCTTGCTGATAAATGTGACCTGGTGGTAGATGGCAAGCTGTGTACGTATTACTTCAACTTCACCTATAAGCCGTTATTCGATGATCAGGGACAGGTGTATGCCGTCATGGATATGGCCGTTGACGTAACAGAAGAAGTTCTTGCCCGTAAGCAGCTGGAAGAAAGCGAATTTTATTCTCGGAACATCATTGAAAATTCACCCATTGCCAAGATCATTTTGTCGGGTGATGCAATGACAATCAGCCGGGTAAATGGGAAGATGCTGGATTTACTGGATCGGGATGCATCCATTGTTGGAAAGACCTTTACGGACGCTTTGCCAGAATTTGCCGATACGCGTCTACCAGCGCTGCTACGAAAGGTTTACAAAACGGGGAAAACGCATCATGAACCAGAGGGAAAATATGAACTGGCCGGAAATGAGAAGTCTTCGATTAAATACTTAAACTTCACATTCAAAGCACTACGAAATACGGCCGGTGAAATCTACGGTGTTATCAACACCGTGCTTGATGTGACCGATCAGGTACTGGCTCGGAAAAAAGTAGAAGCAAGTGAGGCTCAGTTAAAATCGGTTATTGCTTCCGCACCGGCTGCGATGGGTCTGTTCGTGGGTCGCGATCTGCTGGTGACAATGCCCAACAAAGCCTTTATTGATATAGTTGGCAAAGGACCCGATATCGAGGGGAAACCGCTTCGGGAGGTGATGCCGGAATTGCACAATCAACCTTTTCTTCAAATTCTGGATGATGTGTTTACTACGGGCAAGACGTTTCGGAGTTTTGGCTCGCAGGTTGATATCGTGCGGGATGGCGTAATGACTCACAATTTTTACAACATCACGTATAGTCCTCTTTTTGATGCAGACGGTAATGTATACGCTATTCTCGATATCGCCATTGACGTAACCGAACGGGTTGAAGCGCAGCAACAAATTGAAGAAAGCCGTCTTCAGCTGCTGGCGCTGTTCGAACAGTCGCCCGTCGCTATTGCCATTATCCGCGATCCTGATCTAACGTTTCAGATGGCCAATCCTGTCTATGGGGAACTGGTTGGACGCGCACCGGAAGACATTGTTGGAAAACCCCTGCTGGAAGCGATTCCTGAAATAGCAGGTCAGGGTTTTGATCAATTGCTTCGGGATGTCATTGCTACGGGTGTGCCTTACATTGCTAAGGAGGTTGCCGTAGACGTGGTGCGTTATAACCAGCTTGAGACGATTTATGTCGACCTTACCTACCAGCCACAGCGGGAAGCTGACGGGACTATCTCAGGTATTTTGGCTGTTGTTGTGGATGTAACACAGCAGGTTTTAAGCCGACGGAATATCGAAGAAGCCGAAGCGTCACTGCGGGGAGCCATCGAGTTAGCCGAGCTGGCAACCTGGACTGTAAACCTGATTACCGGTGAAATTACCAACAGCGCTCGTATGAAAGAGTGGGTTGGTATCGACGACGTTGTACTCAGCGCGACACCTGCTTACATTCCGGAAGATGAGTATGATCGTGTGCGCGAAGCGATGCAGCAAGCCATGCAGCCAGAGGGTAATGGGTTGTTTGACGTAGAACATACCATGATCAACATACGTACTGGTCGGCGTAGAATCATTCACGCGCAGGCAAAAACGTATTTCGATGCGCAGGGCAAGCCCTACAAAATGGTGGGTACCGCACAGGATATTACCGAGCAACGGCAGATACAACTGGCTTTGGAGCAGCAGGTACTGGAGCGCACTGAACAACTGGCGTCTATTAATAAAGAGTTAGTCTACGCCAACGAGGAATACGCGGCCATCAACGAAGAACTCGGAGAAGCCAACCAGTTGTTGAATCGTTCCAACGAAAACCTCCAGCAGTTTGCATACATCGCTTCTCATGACTTGCAGGAGCCGCTTCGAAAGGTACAGTCCTTCGGCGACATGCTGAAAAATCAATATAAGGATGAGTTGGGCGAAGGCGTTTTGTATCTGGAACGGATGCAGGCAGCCGCTGGGCGCATGTCTACACTTATCAAAGATCTACTGAGTTTCTCCCGAATATCTACCCAGCGAAACGCAAGCGAACCTGTATCCTTGGCAAAGGTTGTTCAGACGGTCGTATCTGATCTGGAACTAGTTGTTGAAGAAACCGGGGCGACTATCGAACTTGATGACTTACCAACTATTGAAGGTGATCGGTTGCAATTAGAGCAACTTTTTCAGAACTTACTTAGTAATGCTCTCAAATTTCGCCGGACCGATCAGGCTGGTATAACTGTTGAGCCGGTCATTCAAGTACGAGCAAAAACGTCAGGGGCGAGTGAGCTGCCGGTTGCCGTAAAACCCACTCGCACGGCTAAGTTTTATTACCAGATCGATGTGATTGACAACGGTATAGGCTTTGACGAGAAGTACTTGGATCGCATTTTTCAGGTTTTTCAGCGACTACACGGTAAGAATCAGTACGCCGGAACGGGTATAGGCCTGGCCATTTGCGAAAAAGTGGTCACCAACCACGGTGGAGCAATCACGGCGAGCAGCAAGCCAGGACAGGGGGCAACCTTTAGTATATACCTACCCGTTTGAGCCACATTTGCTATTTACACAGTGGGTAAAATTGGGCCAGTACATCAGTAAAAGCGTCTAGTCTAAAATGATTAATTGGTGAACAAGCTACTTTCCTTAAATGGGTTCATCTTTACGTCCGAATTGAAAAGGGTATGACAAGCAGATTTCCTATTTTACTCGTTGATGATGACCCCAATATAGCTGATGTCCTGACTCGGGCGGCAAAAACGAATTTCGAGGAGGCTACTTTCATTCACGTCAGTTCTTTTGAAGAAGCCAAACAGTACATTGAAGAATTGCAGGGGAGAGGGCCGAAACTAGTACTGCTGGACATTGATTTGCAGGATAAAGTTGACGGGCTGGATTTTTTAGCTTTACTACGGGCGCATCCTAAAGGCCGTACGCTGCCAGCCGTTATCCTGTCTGCCAGTAAAACGCCAGGCTTGGTAGAACGGGCTTATCTGTTTGGCGCTTCTTCGTTTACCGTTAAACCGTTCAGCTATGCTGGTTGGAAAGAGTATCTGAGTAATCTGAGAGCTTACTGGTTTGAAACGGTCACGCTCCATGATACACGGTATGATCAGGAGTAATCTGCTTACCGAGCAACCAGATAAAGTTTTATAATTTGCCTGGTACATTAATAGGTATTTACACCTTGAGCCTAAATAAACTATATTGCTCATTGATATAACCTGTTGTTGGCTAAACAATGGCTTTACAACAAAAAGACATCTTTTTAATGCGCGTAGTGTATAGTTTGATGCTAATAGGTATTGCTTTAGTCTTCTATTTGAGTTGGGTACCTAGTCCACAATTGGAAAAATTGTGGTTCATGCCAAGCTGGCTGACGCGTTGGACTGATACGCCTGGTAATGAAGACAGCCGAACCGCCGTTCCGTTCGTATTCTTAGGCTTGTTTGCCGGCTTTTTGGCGCGCGATCATCATCGCTTCTTGTACCGGCTGGTTATTTCGTGGTTCATTCTAGTTGGTGTTGTAACCATCGCCGAAGCAGGCCAGCTTGTTCTCCCTCACCGCGTTTTTCGATGGGCCGATATTGCCTGGGGAGCTGCCGGAGCGCTGCTTGGGTTACTGATCGCCAGCGTATTTATTCACATACGAAAACGCTTCAGAGCCTAAGAATTTACCCAATTTGTATCAGTTGAAAGGCTTGAAATCAGACCTTTTCGTTTAGGATTAGGACGATAATTCTTTTTGTTTGGGTAAACCAACGGCAGTAGGCTTTCTAACAGCTAGTAAAGTTATCACAGCGGAGAGTAATAGGGAGCCTGCCATGAATAGGTACGACATTCCAAACCCGTTGGTCGCATCATTCAGATAACCCACAATGTAGGAACCAATAAAAGAGCCTAAAGCACCAAAGCTGTTAATTAAGGCCATCGCTCCACCGGCCACATTCTTGGGTAAGAGGTCGGGGATGATGGCAAAAAATGGGCCGTATGGCGCGTACATCGCTCCGCCTGCGACAACGAGCAAGGCAAAGGACAACCAGAAATTAGTCGTGCCGATGAGATACGACCCGTAAAAAGCAAAAGCGCCAATCAACAGAAAGGGCCACACGAATGCTTTACGATTCAGCGTCTTATCTGAATAATAGGATGCACTCAGCATACCAATAATTGCTAATACGTAGGGAATCGCCGAAAGCCAGCCTGTTTTGACAATCGTCATATTGGGCGCGGCATTGATGATCGAAGGGAGCCACATGACAAAGCCATAGACACCGATGCTCCATAAGGCATATTGTAAACTGAGCAGAAGCACAACGCGCGACTTAAAGGCTTCGGCGTAGTTTTTGACCGGCTTAATTCCTTGCTGCTCTTTTTGAAGCTGTTCTTCCAACGCCCGCTTTTCCTCGCTGGTTAGCCAGTCTGCGTCCTGGGGGGAGTCATCGACCAGCCGCCACCAGAAAAACGCCCAAACGATAGCCGGGAACCCTTCCAGAATAAACATCCATCGCCAGCCAACTGCCTGGATTAGATAACCTGATAAGACCGACATCCAGAGAATCGTGGCTGGATTTCCGAGAATTAGAAAGGTGTTGGCCTGCGAGCGCTCGGCTTTGGTAAACCATCGGCTAAGAAAAAGCAGCATCGACGGCATGACGGCGCTTTCGACAACACCAAGCGCAAAGCGTATACCGATCAACAACGTCACATTGCTGATAATGCCCGTTGCCATGGCCAGGCCACCCCACAAAATCAATGACCAGAAGATAAGCTGTTTCGCACTTTTCTTTTCAGCGTAAATCGCTCCCGGAACCTGAAAGAAAAAATAACCAAGAAAAAAAAGCGAGCCCAGCAAGGACGACATGGCGTGGGTAATCTGTAAATCAGTCGCCATGCCGCTGGCGGCACCGAACCCAAAATTTGCCCGGTCCAGATAAGCCAGACTGTAAGTAACAAAGGCGACAGGGAGCAGTCGGTACCAGCGCGATTTAGCAATTGTGTTGTCCATAACAGCTTGAGTGAGCAGACTGTCCAGATGGGGCCACTATCGGCATGTAGTTTTCTGGAAGTAAGGCTCAAATTCACAAAGGCTGAACCAAGCGCTTTTTAATCAAAAGACTTTGCAACGCTCAATCAAAATCCATAATCATAGGCGAGTGTTGCAACTCGATAATGTATGACGTTGCTGTGCAGCAGTGACCAGATGGTAAACAGATGGTAACAGCCTTGAAAGACGCCACTGCATCTGCCCATGTTTGACCCGTTGTAGAAAAATTAACCTACTTGCTGAATAGAAAATAGATCAATCAGGCGATGGGCTGCCGGTAACTTTGCCAAAGTGAGATCATAAACAGACCAACACTTAAAACGGCTGATCCGGTAAACCATACTACCGGGTTGATATGAAAAAGCAGAAGTTGATTCGATAGGGTAACGCCCACAATGGCCACCAACGATATTACTAACACCGCCCGGTCAAGTCGATGTAATGAACGATTTGTCCAGATATTGGCGTATGTGAGGCCAAAACAGACTAAACCTGGCAGGATCGTCAGATGAGCATTGTAGCGAGCGGTTATGACGGCAAGCAGGGCTATCAGGAGTACGCCCAACGGTAGCCATCGGTTCGTAAACAGCTGGTTGGTACGCGGCATTTCGTTTGAAACGGATTCGGGCACTAGAAACATCTTTAGAACCGGCCACTCATAGAGTAACACCAGTACATTCATCAGCAAAAAGAAGGCATCAATATACGGTGTCCCCTGCCATTGCTGCGATATGGTAACGGCTAGTATACAACTATTGATTGGCATCAAAGTGACTAAGCCGAGCAAGCTATACCGTTGAGAAAAGACCAGAGCTCCCGTCAAGACTTGCGCAGTAGCAATAAATAAAGCAAAGCCCGCCAAACCGTACGGAGCCAGTGTGTTGATCAGGTGGGGCGGACCAATGAGCTGACCAAACTCACCGTCGGTCAGCTTGCAAAGACCCGAAGAGAAAAATAGGTAGCCTAAAAATAGCCGGGTAACGAGAGCGATAAAATCGATTCGACGCATGAACACGATGCGTTGTTAGGGCATTAGTTGAGTTTAGATACCCTGGTGTTGATGGTTGACTTATGCCGCTCTAATTCCTGCTGAACCGCTTTGGCGAAAGCCACCTTATCGGATTTGCGGTACTGCTCTACCTGCCGTTTTTTGGAGGGTGGAGCGAAATGGCGGTTGGTATTTTCACAAGCTCCCCATAGATCGGGGTTGAGTTTGATTTTATACTGTCGGATGGGCGTATCGACGCTAAACCAAAGATTGATGATGTTGCTGACGGTTGGTTTGATAAGAACGCTCATGATTGCTTAGTCGTAAGTTGTTAACTGTTGATTGGCCGAAGATATAAGCGAGTCGGCTGTTTGACAATCGATTGGGTATTAGTGGTCAGAAAACCGGTATAAACCCGCAAAATTGATACATGAACCGTTTCTGCTCTGTGTTATAAAACAACAGCTTCGACTTTTTGAATACGGTGTCTACTGTGTTAACTGAAAAACGAGTAGATAAGGACAGTTTTGTTAGGGTAACAATTTCATAATCGAAAAAGAAGTGACGTACCCTCTGATTAAGGTCTACACCGTAGGTCTACCTTTTTTAAGATGCTTTCTCATTGGATTATTGAGTTAATGAACTTGCTGGCTGGTAACAGTCGGTACGTTAGCTATTCGACTAAACAGCAGCTGGTTTTCATTTTCGGTTTACTTTTTTTTATTGGCGTTACGCTGCTTCTCTATCTCATTTGATGATTCGACACCCGCTTGGTTCTGAAAAACTTACTACGTTAATAAGATTGATTCTATAAGCCGGCTTGGTCAATTTTTACTGTACCAGAGGTAGGCAATTAAATTTCTATTACGTATTTCGACAAAACATAACAGAGCCCTAATCAGACTGTAATACTCTAGTAATAGTTGATGAGTTGCTTTGTACAAGTGTAACCTACAACTTGTTCATGCAGTCCAATAAACTTCTTCTATCGGCGACAACGGTTTTTTCTTTTCTTGCCTTAGCCGCCTGTCAGGATCATCGAGATCCAAATAGTCCAGCCATTACGTTACAAAACCGGTCGGTAACGCCTGTTTTAGCCAGAGTTCTGCCAGGTTCGGTCAGCGGTGTCAATTTGTACTCCTTGTTGAGCAGCGATGACCAATTGGAACAATCGCCTAACTACGTTTTTGGGGGCTCGGCCGATGGAGCCGGTATTCTTCAAAATCCGGATGGCAATTACTCGGTCCTGGTTAACAACGAAGATAACTTTGCGGTATCCCGTCTTACGCTTGATAGATCGTTCAAGCCGATTAAAGGCGAGTACATTCTCAACTCCGACGGAGGTACCTGGCGGTTGTGCTCAGCCACGCTTGCTACTCCCGTCGAACACGGTTTCGGACCCGTTTTTCTGACTTGTGGTGAAAGTGGGCAGGAGTCGCGTACGCACGCGCTTCGGGTTGATGCCGATCCTCAACAGGCCGCTATCTCGCGTGAAGTAGCCGCTCTAGGACGGTGGAGTGCCGAGAATGCCTTACCCTTGCCAAAAACGGCCTACCCAGGAAAAACGGTTATTGTCATTGGTGATGATGATTCGGACGTCAACGGTGGGCAGGTCGCTATGTACCTGACCAACTCGGTTGGCGATCTGGAAAACGGATCGCTTTACATGCTTAAGCGGACCGACGGCAATCAGCGGGAAATGGATATGAAAGCGGGTACGAAATACGACGTTGAGTTCGTAAAAATCGAAAACCACAAATCGCTGACCGGCGCTCAGATCAACGCTAAAGTTAACGATCTGAAAGGCATTAAATTTGGCCGCGTCGAGGACGTTGATTATCGCAAAGGTGGCGCGGCTAATGGTCGTGAAGTTTTCTTTGCCGTAACGGGACAAAATAACACGGGTGTCAATGCTGATTATTCACGCTCGAAATATGGTCGTATCTATAAGCTGACGCTCGACGCTAACGACCCGACTAAGGCGAAACTGGAAGTAGCGCTTGACGGTGATGACCGCAATGGTATGGCGAAGACATTTCAGGACCCGGACAACATCTGCGTTACCACGAATTATGCGTACATCATGGAAGATCCTAATGAGTACGGCGACGAAAAACACGATGCCTATGTATACCAGTATGACCTGAACACGGGCAAACTAACCCCCGTACTCGAACTTGATCACCGCCGGATGGAGGCTGATGCCGCCAAGTACAACGTGGGGGGTACATCGAAATTGGGTTCGTGGGAAAGCAGTGGCATGATCGACGTTTCTGACGTGACCGGTCGTCCGAATACGTTTATGCTGGGTATTCAGGCCCACACCTGGCGTGGTGATAAATACAAAGGTGTGGATGGCGGTTCGGTGCGGAAAAACGAAAACCAGGCTAGCCAGCTCATTCTTATCGAAGGGTTACCGCGCTAATAAACCCTTATTCCTATGCTTACCTGACCGGAAGAGATATCCGGTCAGTTTTTTTATGTACGGTTTTTTATGAATGACTATTGTGAGCAGTAAACCCGACAAAATACAACACAAGGCACGCCTTATTGCCTTCTGCCTAGCCGTAGTTGTCTGTAGTATAGCGCTGTACCTGTGGCTAAGGCCCATACCAACACCCGTACAGACGGTCAAGGCGCAGTTTATGCAGGAAATTGACGAACTGGACAGCACCGTTAGTCACCTACAAAAGGCCATCGCACTGCGTCAGTCTAATCAAACTATTCAAGATGCGTTTCGACGGTCTCGACTTGCCTACAAACGAATCGAATTCTTATCAGCCTATTACAGTCCTGAAACGACGAAAGCGCTCAATGGTCCCAATATTCCGGACGTAGATGATGACCTGCGGGTCAACGAACCGGAGGGATTTCAAGTATTGGAAGAACTCTTATTTCCCGGATTGGAACCCGCCAATCAAGCGGAGGCAACGCAACATGCCGCTGTATTACGGGCTAATGTCAACCGGCTACGCAAAATTTCCGAGAGCAACGACGTTACGGACAGCCATGTGTTCGACGCAATGCGCTTGGAGGTGTTTCGCGTGATCACGCTGGGGGTTACCGGCTTCGACTCGCCCGTGGCGTTTTACTCACTTCCCGAATCTGCCAGCGCTCTCGAAAGCCTGCAACAGCAACTTGCTCATTATGAGTTGAAAAAACGCGATGCCCACCTAGCGGAGCAATTGGATCAGGCATTTACCCAGGCTGTACAGTCGCTGCGTTCGGGGCAGGATTTTAATCGGTTCGACCGGTTAGGTTTAATCAAGCAGTCCGCTAATACCTTGAGCAGCTTATTGCTCGATGCCCAAGAGAGTTTGAACATTCCAGTTTTTACGGAAAGCCGTTTGCTACGTCCGTCAGCCCGGACATTGACAGACATAGATGCGTTTGATCCGAGCTATTTTGTCAACTTTACCGAGCAACGGGCAACACCGGATCGGATTGCCTTAGGGAAACAGCTGTTCAGCGATCCCATTCTGTCGGGAGGAGAGGGCCGGACTTGTGCCAGTTGTCATCAGCCGGAGCGGGCTTTTACGGATGGCGAGCAGAAAAGTCTGGCTATCGGTTTCAACGGACGCCGTGTGGCACGTAACGCGCCGACCTTGCTTAACGCTTCACTACAGGCCGTACAATTTGCCGACTCGCGCGTTGTGTTTCTGGAGGATCAGGCCAGCGACGTTATTCAGAATAAAGCAGAAATGCACGGGTCGTTACCGGCTGCCGTCATCGCATTGCAGAAAAATAAGCAGTACCGTGCGCTGTTTGCAAAATCGTACCAGGAGGGGGTAACCGAAGGTACGCTGAAGAACGCCGTCGCCAGTTACGTTCGCTCGCTGGTGAAGCTCGATTCGCGCGTTGATCAGTACCTACGTGGGCAACCAACCACCCTTTCGGCAGACGAGAAGAAAGGCTTCAATCTGTTCATGGGTAAGGCAAAATGCGCCACCTGTCACTTTTTTCCATTATTTAACGGAACCGTTCCGCCCGCTTTTCAGGAAACGGAAAGCGAAGTGCTGGGAACGCCCGCTCACGCTAATGGCAAGCAGGTGGACGAAGACCTGGGCAAGTTTGTACTGACAAAACGGGAACCACATCGCTATTCCTTTAAGACTCCTACGGTTCGTCAGGTTTCGCAGACTGCTCCGTACATGCACAACGGCGTTTACCGAACACTGGAAGAAGTAATCGATTTTTACGAGAAAGGGGGCGGTAACGGTTTAGGCTTTAAGCTCGATAATCAGACGTTACCCTTTGACAAGCTGGATCTGACCGATAGCGAGAAAAAAGCGCTGGTCTCTTTTCTGAAAGCATTATAAAAAAATCGGGTGGAACGAATGACGTTCTACCCGATTTTGGTAAAGGACATAGGAGTTACCTCCGCGCTTAGAAGGAGTACCGTGCTCCTAGCTGCATCTGCCAGCGTGATCCCAGCGGATCAATCGAGTAGGGGGCTGATGGACGGCTCCAGGTAAAGGTAGGATCGCCAGTAGCGGGATTCGTCGCGCGAGCCAGACCGATAGACGCTGTCGAGTTGAACGTGTTGGGCGAGAAGTAGTAGTAACCTAACTTCTTATCAACCAGGTTCAGGAAGTTCAGAATGTCGTACGAGAACTGAAGCGAGTGGCCGTTCTGCATTCTGATCTCGTGCAGGAAGCGCAGATCCATCGTGTTGTTCCAGGGGGTACGTCCGCCATTACGCTCGGTAAACGTTCCCATGCGGCTGCTCAAATATTTGTCGCTCTGAACGAAGGCCATGAAGTCCTGAGCCTGGGTGCCGGTTGGAAGCAGACGTTGGGCTTCGCTCATATCCTTCGGAATATACGCTAGGCTGTTGGCTTGTCCCGTTCCATCGACCGTCGAGTTTACGTAACCCCACGAGAAAGGCGAACCCGACTGGAAAGAGTAGAACAACGTAACCGTTGTGGCGTTGCTTTTGCTCCAGGTCTGGCGGTAGTTGATCGTGCCTACGATGCGGTGGCGAATATCGAAGTTCGAATATGCCAGCGTCGGATTGTTCGGCGACAGCGACTGGTTCAACTGCCAGTTCGATTCCATCGAGTTACGAATACCGTTGGTTAAATCATACGCTTTTCCGTAGGTATAAGCAGCCGATAAGCCAAAGCCTGCGGTGTAGTTTTTCTGAATCTGCGCCGTCAGGTTGTACCGGTAACCCTGATTGGTGTTAGACAGCAGGTAAGCGTTCGCGAAGTTATTGTCGATACGCTGAGCACCGGCTGTTCCTGTTGCCGATACGTAAATGGGCTGTTGCTGCTGGGTATCGTAGCTATAATACCGAACGGCATCTTTCGTATTTACCTGCTGGAACTTAAGGTCTTTGATCACCTTCGTGTACAAGCCTTCTAACGTGATTTTGTAACCGGCAAGGGTGTAATCGACGGCCAGGTTACCCCGGAACATCTGCGGCATTTTGAAATTGTTATCGATCAAATCAACCTGCGTCCGGCGAACACCACCGTTAGCCGCGTTGTTGTTGATGGCCAGAGCGCCGTTCGGTATCAGCGGATCGCCAACCAGTTTGGTCGTAGCCGTCGCGTTGTTGTTGAAATCGTAAGCACCGTAGCCAACACCGTTGTTGTAGAAAGCGTATCCTAACCACGCGAAAGGAATACGACCCGTGAACAGACCGGCACCACCCCGGAATACCAGACTCTTGTCGCCTTTGGCATCGACGGTGAAGCCCAGTCGGGGCGACACCTGAACGTTGTTCAGATACGTGTTGGTGATCTGATTCAGCGGGGTGTAGGTATACGTTGTGCCGTAGTTCGGGTCACCAGCCGACGCGTTAACCTGTGAGCTCAGCGCCGGTTTGTTAGGCAGACCCGTATAGTCGAAACGAACCCCCGGCGACAGTTTGATGCGGTCGGTCAGTTGAATGTCGTCCTGCGCGTACAGACTCAACAGATTTACGTTAAAATGCGCGTACGGATTGTTGAACTGGTTGTCCAGATTGTTGCTGGCATCACCGAACGGATATGAACCCCGAACCCGGTTTGGCAGTTTGCTCAGGAATTCGTCAACGGAACGGTACGAAATCCGGCCATTGGGCGAATTGACGAAGCCGTAGTCGATGGTGTAAAACTCGTTGTGCGTACCGATGGTGAATGTGTTGATGCCTTTGTAAAACGTAAAGTTATCCGTCAGCTCAAAGGTCTTCTGGCGCATGTTGAACACCGAAGCTTCGCGGTCGTTACCCAGGAAAATCGTACCGCCGTTGTAGCCAATTTCAACCTGCGGAAACGTCCGGACGTTGGATAGCGTCGTGCGGTAGTCATGTACTGTCGAGTAACCAGCGATCAGGCTGTTCGACGCCCGGCCACCCAACTGCGTTTTCAGCTCAGCAACCGTACTGCTCTGGTTGTTGTTCTGGCGAAAATCGATGCTGCCGAAGCGGAAGTTAGCCGCGTCGCGCTCCAGGTTCGTTGCTTCCGAGAAAACGGTATTGTTACGGATGCTCAACTGGTTGCGGGCATTGATGTTCCAATCGAGCCGGTTAAAGAACTTCGTGCTTTTCGAGTAGATCGAGTAGTTGTCGTACGAACCAGCGTCGAGGCCGTAGTTGGCTTTAACGAAGTCGGAAAGCTGCTGGGCTACCGCTGCGTCTTTAATCAGCGACGAAGGCGAACCAGCCTGAAACTGTACGGGGTCCTGACGGTTTGTGATTTCTTCGTTGGTAAAGAAAAACAGTTTGTCTTTGATCAGGGGCAAACCTACCCGAACACCGGTCTGGTACTCGTGGAAGGTGCTGGGCAATTTTTCTTTCGTACCGGATGCGCCGTTCCAGGTTCCCGTCAGCGTTGCATTCCGACCGAATCCATACACCGAACCCGTTACTTTATTCGTACCGCTACGTGTAACGGCGTTGACCGAGCCGCCCAGAAAGTTACCCAGCCGCACGTCAAATGGGGCTACGGCTACCTGAATGTCCTGGATCGCATCTAAGCTGACCGGGTTGGTACGGGTGCTTGATCCGGGCTGTCCTGATGTTCCCGTTGAACCGCCGAGCGAAGGACTAAAGCCAATCGCATCGTTATTAATGGCTCCGTCGATGGTTACGTTGTTGTACCGAAAGTTGGTACCCGCAAACGAGTTCTGGTTATTGACCTGGGGCGTCAGCCGGGTCATATCGGTCAGGCTGCGGGAAATAGTGGGTAGACGGCGGATCGTTTCGCTGCCGACGTTGATGCCAGCCCCTTCGCGCTCGCCCCCCCGATTGCCTTTCACCACTACTTCGCTGAGGGTTGCGTTGGCATCTTCGAGAATTACGTTCAGGTTCGTTGTTTCGCCCAGTTGGAGGGTAACGCCCGACCGGACGGCATTTTTAAAGCTGACGTAAGAGAATGTAATTTCGTAAGGACCACCCGCGGTCATGTTGTTGATGCGGTAGCGCCCTTCGGCATCGGTGATCGTGGCGTAGCGCGCGCCGGTGGGTGTGTATAAGGCTTGAACGGTGGCCCCGATGAGGCTTTCATTTTTGGCGTCGGTGATTCGACCACTCAGGCCGCTGGTGGTTACCTGTGCCCAAGCGAACGAACTCAACAACAAATTAACAAGTAGAACTAAGCTACAGCGTTTCATTCAAACTAATGGTTTGTTTCGGGCTGCAAGTTATCCTGGGCATATTGCCTGTATATTATGACAATGTTACGAATCGGTACAGATTGATTAAAAGACGATTAACAAACGCTTGTGCACCTAACATTTATTTTCGTGACGTTAGGTGTTGTCGCATCTGGCTTATCGAGCAATCGGGGTTTGTTTAACGATTTCATAATACTATCCATATGGTAACCGTGTTAAGCCGACTTAATTTTAATGCTTACGTTTCCTCTTTTAGTTATGCCAATGCCCATCGTTGTCCAGCACCTGCTTGACGATTGCTCACAAGACTACTCGCTACGCACAGTAAAACCGGGTGATTTTATTTACCAGCCCGCTGACGTTGATACACACGTATACATTATAGAAAAAGGACTGGTTAAAATCGGTAGCCTGGGGGAGTGGGGCCAACGCGTTCTGTATGATTTATTAAAACCAGGTGAACTGTTCGGCGACTTGGATTATCTGGACGAAGTCGTTTTTTTTGAATACGCTCAGGCCGCAACCAGTGCTTCCGTATATGTTATTGACCGACCCGCTTTCCGGCATGCAGTGACCCACAATCCTTTGCTGGCCGACTGGTTCAGCGAGACGGTTATTCGTCGATGGCACCGTACGGAAATCCGACTGCTGCATCGCAATGGGTTGATCGTTGATGACCGAATTCGGCACTTGCAGGAGCAGTACAACTCCTCTGTTTTGGATGCGAACAATCAGCTGCATCGCCCCTTCGATTATTTGTCGTATCAGGAAATTGGTGATTTAGTGGGTGCTACCCGTCAAACGGTTTCGCGTAAGATTCGTACCTCCGCCGAACCGACAGTTACCATTGTTATGCATGTGTAACCAACTGTTCCGGCAAACGGGCCAATCTGGTAATACATACTTAATAGTTTGTCGTGGTTATTTAAGGTTTTGTTAAGGCTGAGGCAAATGTTAAAATTTAACAGCGTCGAGCCGATGGCGTTAGCGAGTTTCGTTTTTCCGATTCTTCAAACGCAACTCAATGCAGCACATTTTCGCTTCGTACAACCGTTTTCTTTTACCCTTACTCTTCTGTTGTTTATTCTTCACGCGCCTGGCCTTGGGACAAGCCACTGACGCTACGATGGCCGGTATCGTAAAGGATAAAGCCGGAAGTGCCTTACCCGGTGTAACCGTTCAGATCCGTAACGAAGCCACCGGCTTCCATACCGGCACACAGACGAGTGTTGATGGACGTTTTGCTATTCGGCAGTTGCCACTCGGTGGGCCGTACACCATTACGTTCTCGTACGTGGGCTTTACGAATCAAAGCCGCAAAGGATACCAGCTCAACCAAGGCGATCTAATAACTGTCAACGCTACGATGGCCGAAACTGATCAGCAATTGCAGGAGGTCGTCGTAGCGGGTACGAGCCTCAAAAACCGCGTAGACCGGCTCGGCGCTTCAACAGCTATAACCGCCGACAACATTGCCAAGCTACCGGTGTTTAACCGGAGCTTCACCAACCTGCTGGCGCTTTCGCCGTTGAGTAATGGCACCAGCATCGGTGGGCAACTACCGTCATCGACCAACTTTCTCATCGATGGGGCCAGTGCTCGTAATAACCTGACCAGTGGTGCTTTAGGGAGCGGGCCGTTTTCGCTTTCACTCGAAGCGATCCGTGAATTTGAAATTGTCGCGAATGAGTACGATGTAACCAAAGGGCGTCAGGGGGGCGGTACGGTGAGTGCGGTTACCAAGTCGGGTACGAATACCGTGACGGGTACTGCCTTTACGTATTATAACGCCAACGGTCTGTCGAGTCCACGCGATATGCGGGGCAATATCCGCACGGTTGATTTCAGCCGCTTTCAGTACGGCTTCTCGTTAGGTGGACCGATCATCAAAGATAAATTGCACTACTTTGTTGCCCTCGATCGGCAAAACGAATCATCTCCATTCTACATTGCTGATATCCGCTCCGATGCGGATGCCAACGCGCTGGCGATTAGTAAGGCTGTACTGGATAGTGTCATCACCATTGGCCGTCAAAAATATGGCCTGAGCAATACCCAGCAGGTCGGAGAATTTAACCGGAAGACAGTGGCCAACACTCTATTTACTCGGCTCGACTGGCAACTCAATGCCAAGCATACGCTGACGCTGCGCAACAACTTCAGCAACTGGGACAATCCAAACAGCACGAACGATAATTCCGCCATCAATCTGTTCGAAGTGTACGGGGGATTCAAATCGCTGGAAAACAGCACGCTGCTATCACTACGGTCGACGTTTAAACCAACATTGGTCAACGAACTGAAAATTCAGTATCAGCACGCTACCCGGAACTACGAAGCCAACAGCCTGCTTCCATCGGCCAACATTCCCCGCGCTATTGTTACGGTCAACTCTGTATTGCCCAACGGTCGGAACGGTAGTACGTCGGTCCAGTTAGGCGGACAGCGGTTCACACCGGAACGCAACCTCGAAAACCAGATTCAACTGGCCAATACGCTGTACTGGACGAAAGACCGCTACAATTTTACGTTCGGCACCGACAACACGCTGACGTATCTGGACACCTACATTTCGAATGAACAAAACGGTCGGTTTGTCTTCAACAGCCTAAAGGAGTTCAACGATCTAAACCCATCACGGTACGCCCGCGAAGTGCCCATCAACGGCATTCCATCGGTGCAACAGTACGTATTGAACGCGTCGTTGTTCGGACAGGTGCAGTATAAACCCCGGTTTGACATGGACCTTCAGGCAGGACTGCGCTGGGATTTGACCAGTTACCTGACAAAGGGTGATTACAACCCAGTGGTAGAACGGGAACTGGGCCTCCGCACCGACGCCAATCCAACCGACTGGAACAACATTCAACCCCGCGTTCAACTGACCTGGAACCTCGGCAACAAAAACCGCGACATCATCCGGGTAGGGGGTGGGGCCTTCTCGGCTTACGTAATCAACTACGCACAGGTGAACAACATTCAGAACAGCGGGACCAAAGTGGCGTCTATTGACGTAACCCGTCCGGCTAATGCTAGCCAGCCGAACCTGGTACCCCGTCCTGATTTCGTTTCCTACCGTAACAATCCTACAACCGCGCCGGGAATTCCAGCCGGGGCCAGCTACGTGTCAACGATCAACCTCAACGATCCGAATTTCCAGGTACCTACCATCTACAAAGCAAACGTGTCGTATAGCCACTTCTTTGGCGACAACGTTCGGTTAGGGGCTAACTTGCTTTACGCCAAAACAGTAAATAACTACGTTTACCTGGATCGCAACCTGGTTGACCAGCCGTATTTTACGCTCAGTAACGAAGCCAACCGGGGCGTTTTCGTACCCGCTAACACCATTGCAACCAACAGCGGCCAGACAAACAACGTATTAGGTCGCAAAACGCAGGCGGTTGGCCGGACTCTGATGCTGACCAACGGGGCCAAACTGCAAACGCTGACGTTTGTGCTGGACGGCGAAATCCGGTTGCCGCGTAATGGTTCGCTGGCGTTCAGCTACACCTGGAACGATTCCCGTGATAATACGTCGTACAACGGGAACGTAGCCAATACGTCTACCTTCCGGCCCATCAAAAGTGATCCCCGCAACCTGGACGAGATCAACTATTCCGACAATCAGTTCCGGCATAAGTTAGTCGCCTATGGTTCGTCGCCGTCGGTGGCTGGTTTGGTGTTGAGCGTACGGTTCACGGGCGTCGGCGGTTCGCGGTATTCGCTGGTCGTTGACGGTGATATAAACGGAGATTTTGTGGGTGGTCCCGGTACGGATAATGACCTGGCGTTTGTCTTCGACCCGGCTAATCCGGAGGTGCCGCAGGCCATCCGCACTTCGATGCAGCGTGTGCTGGATAACCCGGACAATCGGGCTGCCGGAGCCATCCGCAACAGCATCGGCAACATATTTGACCGCAACGGGGGCGAAAATGGCTTCTCGGGTACATTCGATGTTCGGCTGGCTAAATCGTTCCGCACGTTTGGTAAGCAGCAACTAGCGTTAAGCGTCGATGTATTTAATTTCGCTAACCTGCTGGGTCAGGTACTCGACGGAGTAACCACGAAGGGGGCCGAAGCGACCTCTTTTCGCAACTGGGGTGGCAATTACAACCTCAGCAACCAGACGTTGCTGACACCAAACGGTTTCAACCCAACGACGCGTCAGTATAGCTACCGCGTCAATGAAAACGTGGGTACAACGCAGAAACAAGGAACACCTTACTCGGTACAGCTGGGTGCCCGTTACTCGTTCTAATTAACGTACGCTTTTTCCAAAATAGATGTTATGGATAACCGTCGAGATTTTCTAAAAAAAGCAGCCTTACTATCGAGCAGTAGCCTGCTCAGCAATACGTTACCTCCCGTCATTCAGAAGGCGCTGGCTGTTGCGCCGGAAGTGGGCAGCACCTTTTACGACGCTGAACACATCGTGTTCCTGATGCAGGAAAATCGTTCGTTCGACCACCAGTTAGGCATGTTGCAGGGCGTGCGGGGCTTCAACGACCCACGCGCCATTCAGTTACCTGATCAGAACACGGTCTGGCTGCAAACCAACGCGCAAGGGGATACGTACGGGCCGTTTCATTTAAACGTAAAAGACACGAAAGTGGCCTGGATGGGATCGTTGCCTCACGGCTGGACCGACCAGACTGATGCCATGAACAACGGCAAATACGATAAGTGGCTGGATACCAAAAAAGCCCGCAACAAGGCGTTTAACGACATGCCCCTGACAATGGGCTATTGCGACCGGGAGGACTTTCCGTTCTATTATTCGTTAGCTGACGCCTTTACGGTTTGCGATCACAACTTCTGTTCGAGCATCACTGGTACGCACCCCAACCGGCATTACTGGATGACCGGTACGGTGCGCGAGAAAAACGAACCGGAAGCCATTGCGCACCTGTGGAACGTCAACAACTACGAATACCCTACCCTGAACTGGACAACTTATCCCGAACGACTGCAAGCGGCTGGCGTTCCCTGGAAGGTGTACCAGAACGAAATTACGATGGGTTATGGGCTTAAGGGTGAAGGAAGTGCCTGGCTTAGTAACTTCGGAACCAACGTGCTGGAATACTACCAGCAGTATAATGTCCGGCTTCACGAAGGGGGTATTGCAAACCTGCAAGCTAAAAATGAGTCGGTGCGTCAGTTGATTGCTGAACTGGAAAAGCAGCCTGCCGACGAAAAAACCGCTCAGAAGTTAGCCGCTGCCCGCAAACTGCTGACCAACATCGAAACGGCCCAGCGTCGGTACACAACCGACGGTTACGCCAACCTGTCAGCCGAAGCCAGACAACTGCACGACAGCGCATTCGTAACGAATCGGCAGGACCCGTTTTTCTATGAGCTGACAGCTATGGCGTACTCGGAATCAGGGGCCGAACGGACCCTGAATGTGCCGAAAGGTGATGTTTTTTACCAGTTCCGGCAGGATGTTCAGAACGGTACATTGCCGACCGTTTCGTGGCTAATGCCGCCTGCCCACTTCTCCGATCATCCCGGCCAGCCCTGGTTTGGCCCCTGGTACGTCAGTGAAGCGATGGAAATCTTGCTACAGAATCCGGAGGTATGGAAGAAAACGATTTTTATCATCACCTACGATGAAAACGACGGGTACTTTGATCACATGCCGCCTTATGTGGTGCCTAACCCGTACAAATCGAATACCGGTAAGGTTTCGGCTGGTATCGACCCCCGGCTCGACTTCGTTACCAAAGAGCAGCAGACTAACCCTTCGGCACAAACCAGTGGCCTGCGGGAAGGACCAATCGGATTAGGCTACCGTGTACCGATGATTGTTGCATCACCCTGGACGCGGGGCGGATACGTTAACTCCGAAGTATTCGACCACACCTCGTCGCTGCAATTTCTAGAGCATTTTCTGGCGAAGAAAACAGGGAAAACCATCCGTGAGGAAAACATCACGGAATGGCGTCGGACAGTTTGCGGTGATCTAACGTCGGTTTTCCGACCTTACAATGGTGAACCCATTACCCAGCCTAAATTTCTTGAGCGGGGACCTTTCATAGAAGGTATCCACCAGGCTCAGTTCAAGAATGCGCCTGCTAACTACCAAAAACTAGCCGCCGATACGGTTAAACAGATCAACGCTCAGCCTGAGCAGTCGTCGCACTTACCACAGCAGGAAAAAGGCATCCGGTCGGCCTGCGCGCTGCCTTACGAGTTATACGTTGATCGCGTGATCGGCCAGAACAATGGGCAATTTGGCCTGAATTTTAAAGCGGGTAAGAGTGTCTTTGGCGAACAGGCTGCGGGAGCTCCGTTCCGTGTTTATGCCGTCCGACCTTATCAGGGCGAACCAATGCGGGCCTGGGATTATTCGGTAGCTGCGGGTGATTTGTTGCAGGATGAGTGGTCCGTCGGCGATTTTGATGCCAGCCAGTACCATTTACGGGTCTACGGTCCTAACGGTTTCTACCGCGAGTTCACTGGTGGGGCCACTAATCCGCTGCTTCAAATCGAGTGTCAGTATGAGCCCCAGCGTCTGCGTCGCAACAAGCTGACGGGCAATCTGCAACTAACGGTTCACAATCGAGATACAAAAGCGCACACACTGACCCTGCTCGATAACAGCTACAAAGGGAAAAGCCAGCAGGTCCGTCTACCAGCGGGGGCAAAAACCAGCGTGCCGGTTGATCTGAACAAGCAACACGGTTGGTACGATCTGAGCGTACAGGTCAAAGGCCACGATGGTTTTGAGGAGCGTTTCGCCGGACATATAGAAACTGGTAATTCATCAAAGACCGATCCGCTTATGGGCCGTGTGGTGTAAAAACTAGTTTAATTGCAGCCTAGTAAATAATCTAATAGGCTTCGGTAAAACGGTTATCCCAAGCGTCAGGATCTGCTTCCTACTTACATCTGGGAGTAAATACTGACGCTTGTTCGTTGTAAAGTATCTGAATAGATCGGTTGTTAGAAACACCGGTATCCTGATAAAAGACATTCCAGGCGGTTGTGGTCTAGTTCAAAATCAACCGGAGCAATAGCTTTGTGTGAGCGAGTTAAGATTGTTTTGGTTAACTTTGAATTTTACATAACCACGCTATGAGTACGACTTCATTTGAGGAACTATGCCTTCGGCTTTCCAGCGGTTCTTCGACGGATTTGAGTGCATTGCTACCCGATGGAATTCAGCATGAAGTAGGTCATTTTAACGTATTTGACCTGGGCCAGATCAATCAGACCGCTCGTGAGAAACCATCGGTGCCCCTTCCTTGTCGCGCTTTCTACAAAATAAGCTTTCTCACCGGACGCTCCCTCGTTCAATATCCGGACCGCACTATCGAAGTATCGCAACCGACGCTGATCTTTTCAACACCCAAAAAACCATTTCAGTGGCTGCCCCTGGATCGCCAGACCGGGCCGTTTTGCGTCTTTACGGCGGATTTCCTTCACCCGACTAAAAGCGGTGTGCTTCTGGACGAATTGCCTATTTTCAAGTCGCCGGAACATCCTGTCTATGCTTTATCCGAAACCGATGCAGTGAGGGTGCAAGCCATTTTTGACCATATGCAGGCAGAGATTACGTCTAATTACGCGTACAAATACGACCTGCTGCGTGCCTACGCGCTAGAGCTAATTCACATTGGGCAAAAGTTGCAGTCAACGACGATGCTTCATCCCAACCATAGTGCCTTCGCCCGGACAACATCGTTGTTTATTGAGTTGCTCGAACGGCAATTTCCTCTCGAAAATCCACAGCAAAAAGTAGCGCTCCGTACCGCAAAGCAATACGCTGATCAACTCGCCGTCCACGTGAATCATCTCAACAAGGTTCTTCGAGAAACCACCGGCCTTACAACGACCGAACTCATTGCTGGCAGGATGCTTCAGGAAGCCAAAGCGCTGCTGCTTCATACCGACTGGACCATCGCCGAAATTGCGGATAGTCTCGGATTCTCGGATTTTGCGCATTTCGCCAAATTCTTCAAGAACGAAACCTCCATTTCACCGGGGGCTTTTCGTAGTCAGGCAAAAAGTTTGAATTTTACATAAAGTTGATTGTTCGGGACAAACATCGTCGCTGTTCGTTGGAGGACATTTGTACTGTTTTTAATCTGTACAAAAAGTCGCATGACAACGCAAAAAATTGCCTTAATAACTGGAGGAAGCCGTGGGATCGGCAAAAACATAGCTTTGACCTTAGCCCAAAAAGGCGTAGACATTCTGCTTACCTATCGCAGCAACCAACGTGAAGCCGAAGTAACTGTGGCGGCTATCGAATCACTCGGGCGTAAAGCGATTGCCTTACCACTCAATGTGTCAGACGCTAGCACCTTCGATGCCTTTTTCGGACAGGTGAGCACAACCTTACAAGACACCTTCGGTACCGACCGTTTCGATTTTTTAATTAACAACGCGGGTACCGGTCTCGTAGCGCCGATAGCAGAAACGACTGAGGCTCAATTTGATGAAATGATGACTGTTCATCTAAAGGGCGTTTACTTTCTGACGCAAAAGTCGTTAGGGTATCTTCGAGACGGCGGGCGCATTGTTAATATTACTTCCGGCGTTACGCGCTACTCATTTGCCGGCGCTTCCGCATACGGAATCATGAAAGGCGCGATTGATGTATTCACCCGGTATCTTGCCCTCGAGCTAGGAGGAAGGGGTATTTCGGCCAATACCGTTGCGCCTGGTGCTGTATTCGGTGGAGGTGCTATGGAAGATACCCCGGCGATGCGGAATTTCGTGGCGGGTGTTACGGCCTTGGGACGCGTCGGCTTACCAGACGATATCGGGGGCGTGGTGGCGTTCTTGTGTAGTGACGACGCCAAATGGGTGAATGGTCAACGAATTGAGGTTACCGGCGGCATGAATCTTTGATCGATGAGCGCTCTTTCGGGCGCTCATTCTTCTGTATTATGAGCAATAGTAAACAACGTCAACTTTATCGGTAAATTCTGGGTACAACGTTGGTTAACTGATTATTCGGTTGCGATCCGGACGGTTTACCCGTACACAAAACTTACTTTATTCGGTTTCGGAAGAAAGCCCTTCGTCACGCCATAATCGTCGCTCAACCGGGAAGATTTCTTGTTTGATGATCTCGATCTCACGGAAGCGGGGATGAGCGGGATGAAGTAAGTAGTTATAGGACATCGGAACCACAACCGAAGGCACCGCGGCTACTAAGTTCGTCGGGGCCGTGAGCCAGTCGCGCAGCAACCATTGGGTGCGCTCATAACTTTCCTCATTCCAATAGGCCGGAAGCGACTCTGCGGGGAAAAAGACTACGTCGTCGGGTACTTGCAGGGTAAACAACACCAGTTTCGGCAGCTTCTCGTACTTTACCCGAGGTTGGTGAACCAGCGATTCCACCAGGGCAAGGGCGGGGGAGGAAGTGGTGTACAACAAGGCATATCCTTTTGGATTCCACCGACCGCCAAACAAGCGCGCTCCTTCGGTAGCTAAGGGTTCCTGGCTGTATTTGGCTTTTACAGTGCGGTAAACAGTCAGCATTGCCCTTATCCAACAATGCCGTGTTCAATACGACCCAGCACATCATCGACCAGCCCAAAGCCAGTTGTCGTATCCAGCAATTGCAGGGGCGATTGGGAATTCAGCTCACGAATGGGTGAGCGCAACCAGTCGGCGAGGGTTTCCGCATCATCGTCAAAGACATCCAGCCCATGCCGAAGCAAATTGGTCAATAGCAATAATCGTTCGGAGGTATCGCGAGACAACCGCTCCTGGGGTTTCAGGCGATGCAAATTACGATCCGACATACTAAGGGTGCGGGCCATCTCAATATCGGTTAAGCCCACCATGTTTGCTACCTGATCGACTTCTGAACGAAGCACGCCCTGACGTGACTTGTCAATCAGCGTATAAGGCGCGTAAACAGCCGTGTGAGGAGGAAGTGTTGCGGAAGCCATAAGTAGTGACCGAAATTTGTCAGTCTTATAACCGCAATATGGCGCATTGGGTTCATCTGGGCAACTCGCTTAGTCGGTTATCTACGTGATTTGTCTTTACTGGTGGGCCTTTGCCGAGCCAAAAGCCGGGCAAAGGCCCTATCCAGCATGCTTCGAGCAAGTGCGTGATAGCCACCGCTACGTTCTTCTCCCTAGATCGTTGGCGTACCACCAGTCACCTGCACGGTACTGCTCGTCATGTAGCTAGAATCATTGGATGCCAGCAGCACGTAAGCCGGAGCCAGTTCGGCGGGTTGACCTGCTCGCTTCAACGGCACATCCTGACCAAAACTTTTTACTTTTTCAGGAGGCATCGTCGAAGGAATCAATGGCGTCCAGATCGGGCCGGGCGCAACGCAGTTTACCCGAATGCCTTTTTCGGCCCATAGCTGCCCCAGATTAGCCGTAAAATTTTGAATAGCTGCCTTGGTAGCCGCATAATCCAGCAATGTAGGGCTGGGCTTGTAGGCATTGATCGATGTTGTGTTGACCACCGTACTACCCGGCTTGAGGTGATTTTCAGCTGCTTTGCACAGAAAAAACATCGAGAAAATGTTAGTGCGGAATGTTCGCTCTAACTGTTCCTCGTTAATATCCTGCAAAGACTCCTGCGACATCTGATACGCGGCATTATTGACCAGAATGTCCAGACCGCCTAACTCATCCACGGCACGCTGCACGAGTTGCTGGCAATGCGCTTCACTGCGGATATCGCCAGCCATCAGCACCGCTTTTTGCCCCGCTTCTTCGACATAGCGGGCGGTTTCGCGCGCATCGTCCTCTTCGTCCAGATACGCAATAAGTATGTCGGCCCCTTCGCGGGCAAAAGCAATTGCTACAGCCCGGCCAATGCCCGAATCGGCTCCGGTGATGAGCGCTTTACGCCCTGTCAACTTTCCTGAACCTTTGTACGATTCTTCCCCATGATCGGCCTTAGGCTGCAACTGATCTTCATGGCCTGGTACATCCTGTTGCTGCTCAGGATGAGGAGGTTGAGGGTATTTTTTCAGCGGGTCCTCCATTGAGGACGTTGTGGGTTGAGCTGTCATAGTTGTTGGTTAAATTTTTGCGACCTATGGCAATAACCGCTTCGCAACCGGGATAAGACGGTAAAATTTTCCTGAGTAAGGAAACGGTACCGCAACATTGAAAGGCTTTTAGGTCAGCATCTCTGGAAGCTGATGCGTCTTGTTACGTAGCATTTTTGGAGAAGTTACCGATTTGCTTTTCGAGGTCAGTGTACCTGAGTAAATCGAATCTGTAGTCCTTCTTTTACCGCCGTGCTTGTCAGTAAGTCCGATTCGTCAGCGCAGTTTTTGGGGAGAACGTCCATAATTATTGCCTAACTTTCGTGAAATACTGAACTGATCCAGGTTTCACGGCCTATCCGTTATTGCAACCAATGAAAAAAAAGGAGATACCAGGTGTTAAAGAAATTGCTCGTCGTGCCAACGTCGCTATCGCCACCGTCGATCGGGTAATTCATAATCGAACTGGTGTTTCGGCTAAAACGCGGGAAAAAATAAACCAGATCATCGCCGAGCTTAATTACCAACCCAACCTGCTAGCCAGGCGATTAGCTTCCAATAAGATTCTTTCCATTGCCGTTTTGATTCCGTCGGTCACCGAAGAAACCGACTTCTGGGAAGCGCCGTTGCAGGGAGTCCGACAGGCCGAAGCCGAAATCCGACAATACGGAATCAACGTTGATCTTTATTTTTTCAACCTAAGCGATCCCCGCACTTTTGTCGAACAGGCGAACCGAATTGTAGACGCTTCCGTCGATGGCCTTGTTTTAGCGCCCTCCTTTGTGGACGAAGCCCGTGAGTTTACCGACGCATGTCAAAAAGCCAATATCCCGTTTGTCTTCATCGACTCCACTATACCCAATCAACGGAGCCTGTCTTACATCGGTCCGCCGTTGTTTCAGAGTGGTTATCTGGCCGGAAAATTATGTACCTATCGCTTGCAGGAGCACAGTAAGTTGCTGGTTGTTAATATCGCTACGTCGCTGGATAGCTTTACGTACCAGCAAATTGAAGAAGGATTTCGGGCTTACTTTACCGACCACAAGCTGACCTACCCAATTTTAAAGGCCAATATCCAGCAGACCGACTACCCCTCTATTGCTCTACACTTGCAAGATCTGTTTACCGCTCACGAAGCGATTGATGCCGTGTTTGTTAGTAATTCCCGCGTCTTCTCGGTTGCCCGTTTTCTCGAAAGTGCCGATTTACTAAAGAGACCGCTGTTGATCGGTTATGATTTCGTTAATGAAAACATCCGCTTTCTGGCTAGTGGTATCATTGATTTCCTGATTTGCCACCAGCCAAAAGAACAAGGCTACCGAAGCATCATGGCTTTATACCAACACTTAATTCTTTCGGCTTCCGTCGCGAAGGAACATTACATGCCCATCGACATCGTCACCCAGGAAAACCAGGCTTTTTATCGAAATTAATTAGCTAGGGTCACAAAGCTTTAGGCCATACTTTATCGCTGTCAAACTTTATCAGGCAGAATTAAATGAAACTTTTGGACTGATTTATTGCTACTCTAAAAATGTGTGTATATTTACGGGTACGTACCCGTAAAAACGTATTTCTCCTTCGTTCACCCCGCTATCAGCCATCCGTTTTATGACTACTTTATTGCACGATCGTCGGCAATTTATCCAGAAAGCTTCGTTGGGAAGTCTGGCACTTGGCTTATCACCAATGGCATGGTCAACAAAACAGGAATCGGCAGAAGGTAAGCGGGTGGGAATCATTGGCCTGGATACATCGCACAGCGTAGCTTTTACGAAAGCCTTGAACGGAGGTGGTTCAGACTATGCCAATTACAAAATAGTAGCTGCTTACCCGTATGGGAGCAAGACGATTGAGAGCAGCGCGAAGCGAATTCCTGACTACATCAACGAGGTAAAAAAATTAGGGGTTGACATCGTCGATTCAATTGATGAGCTGCTCAAAAAAGTTGACGTGGTTTTGCTGGAAACCAACGATGGTCGGCTTCATCTGGAACAGCTTAGACCGGTACTCAAAGCCGGGAAGCGCGTTTTTATCGACAAGCCCATCGCTGCGTCACTAAGCGACGTAGTAGCCATATTTGATCTGGCTCGTTCCTATAATCTACCTATTTTCTCAGCCTCGTCGCTGCGGTATATCAAGGGCGTTGACAGCATCGATAAAAGTCAGGTGCTGGGAGCGGATACGTTTAGCCCGGCGGTATTGGAAAAAACACATCCCGACTTTTTCTGGTACGGCGTCCACGGCGTTGAAACGCTGTATACTGTTATGGGAACGGGTTGCCAGCAAGTAATTCGGGCGCACACCGATGGAACCGACGTTGTCGTCGGAACGTGGGCGGATGGTCGGATTGGTACGTTTCGGGGAACGCGGACCGGCAAACACGAATACGGAGGAACCGTTTACACGCAGGCTGGTGCTGTCAAGCTGGGTCCTTACGACGGGTACAATGCCTTGTTGAAGGAAATCATTACCTATTTCGAAACCGGTAAGCCTCCCGTATCGCCCGAAGAAACAATCGAAATCTTTACGTTCATGGAAGCCGCCGATGAAAGTAAACGACAGGGGGGAGCGGCTGTCGTTCTGGCGAGTGTCCTAGAAAAAGCAAAACGAAAAAATCCTTAGTCAACCCAGCGTTCCCAGGCATTCCTAAACCCAACTTTTATATGCATAATGAGGAACAGACTCATTTCGACAGCGCACGCCGACGTTTCATTAGCCGTACTTTGACAGGCGCTACTGCGTTGGCTGTGGGTGGCATACTACCGAGCTTTAGCCCTAAAAGTTATGCACGTATTCTTGGAGCCAACGAAAAAGTACGAGTGGGCATGATGGGTGTAAACAGCCGGGGCCTGGCACTAGCCAGTAACTTTGCTTTACAACCCAACTGTGAGGTAATTTCGATTTCGGATGTCGATCAGCGAGCCGCTGCCAAATGCCTGACTACTGTTGAAGGCATTCAGCAAACGAAGCCCAAAAATCTGCCTGATTTCAGGAAGGCGCTGGAAAACAAAGACCTGGATGCCTTAATTATTGCTGCGCCGGACCACTGGCATGCCCCAGCCGCCCTGCTGGCGTCTAAAGCGGGCAAGCATGTTTACCTCGAAAAGCCGTGTAGTCACAATCCGCACGAGGGTGAACTGCTGGTAGCCAGTGTCAAAAAATATAAGAATGTTGTCCAGATGGGCAATCAGCGCCGATCCTGGCCCAACGTAGCCCAGGCGATCAAGGACGTTCAAGGTGGCGTTATTGGCCGGCCTTATTTTGCGAAAGGCTGGTATACCAACAACCGCGCTTCGATTGGCACGGGTAAAGCGGTCGCCGTACCATCCTGGCTGGATTACGAACTCTGGCAGGGACCGGCTCCGCGCCAAACCTTCAAAGACAACCTTATTCACTACAACTGGCACTGGTTCTGGCACTGGGGCACCGGTGAAGCCTGCAACAACGGTACGCACATGCTCGACCTGATGCGGTGGGGGCTGGGCGTCGATTATCCGACCAAGGTAACCTCAACGGGTGGCCGTTATCGGTACAAAGACGACTGGGAAACGCCCGATACGCAGGTCATCAATCTGGAATTTCCGAATAATACGGCCATGACTTGGGAAGGCCGAAGCTGTAATGGCCGAACCGTTGAAGGCACCAGCGTGGGGGTTATGTTTTATGGCGAATCGGGTTCGCTTCTGATTGAATCCGGCAATTCGTACAAAGTTTTTGATCTGGAAAACAAGCTGGTGAAGGACGTCAAGAACGATCTTCAGATTGATCCGAGAAATCGGATGAATCCATCGCAGGCGCTCGATGCCATTCATATCCAGAACTTTTTCGACAGCATCAAAAAAGGCGCAACGCTAGCATCCGATATTACCGGAGGACATAAAAGCACATTGCTTTGTCAACTCGGTAACATTGCGCAGCGGACGGGCGGAATGCTCGCTATTGACCCGTCAAACGGGCACATCAAAAACAACAAAGAAGCCGAAAAACTCTGGCGCCGGACGTACCAATCGGGTTGGGAGCCAACGATTTAAACGGATCATCGTGTCAACCGCATATCAGCCGTAGCATGGGCTATCTTAAACTTAAAAATGGAACGCTCATCACACCCTTTCGGTATATCCGGGGTGGAACAGTCGTGATGCAGGATGGGTTGATTGTCGGCGTTCACGAACGGGATGTCGACGTACCCGGTGCCGTCGAACGGGATGTGGAAGGACGCTATGTAGCGCCGGGTTTTATTGACATTCACGTTCACGGGGGAGGAGGACACGATTTTATGGATGGTACCGACACGGCATTCCTGAAAATCGCTGAATTGCACGCTCAATACGGAACGACATCGCTGGTACCAACTACGCTAACGGCTGAAAAAGAGGATCTGCTTAAAACGCTGGACAATTACGAGCGCGCTAATCAACAGAACCGTCAGGGTGCAAATTTTCTGGGCATTCACCTGGAGGGACCTTACTTTGCGTTAAGTCAGCGGGGTGCTCAGGACCCGCGTTACATCCGCAATCCGAACCCCGCCGAATACGAAGAAATACTGGCTTATTCATCGTCCATCGCCCGGTGGAGTGCGGCCCCTGAACTGAATGGTGCTATTTCGTTTGGCCGTCGACTACGCGAAAAAGGCATTCTAGCCGCCATTGCCCATACCGACGCCGTTTACGAAGACGTGCTCGAAGCGTATGAGAACGGGTATACACTGGCTACCCACTTGTACTCGGCTATGTCGGGCGTAACGCGCCGGAACGCGTTCCGTTACGCGGGGGCTATTGAAAGCGCTTTGCTACTCGATATGGACGTTGAAATCATCACCGATGGTATTCACCTGCCTCCTCCGTTGTTGAAACTGGTATACAAAATTAAAGGTGCAGACCGAACGGCGTTGATCACAGATGCTATGCGGGCGGCTGGTATGCCAGAAGGAGACAGCATTCTTGGCTCACTGACCAACGGGCTACCTGTTCTGGTTGAAGACGGCGTAGCGAAACTGCCCGACCGATCTTCGTTCGCGGGGAGCATCGCTACGGCTAATCAGTTGGTTCGTAACATGGTTCAACTGGCTGACGTGTCATTGCTCGATGCCGTTCGCATGGCCAGCACTACGCCCGCCCGTATTATGAGCGTCGATTCCAGAAAAGGGTCGCTGGTTGCTGGTAAAGATGCAGACGTAGTGGTTTTCGATGAGAATATCACGATTGATACTACGATTGTCGGGGGAAACATCGTCTACTCGAAAGCGCAGGTTGCTCATACCATTTAGTGCATACCATACTGTTCAATGCCTTACTCTCTAGCTAAATCCGAAAAAGATGCTGACCGACCTTTCTGCTGAACAGGCAAAGACTGAACCTAACCAGCTGCCATTGGATTCCTCAGCGCCATTTCGGCTGCAATCCCTGGATACATTGCGGGGATTCGATATGTTCTGGATTGCGGGGGGCGACAAGCTGGTCCATGTGTTGGCCGACGTAACGGGCTGGGGTTGGGCACTGGTGGTGGCTGATCAATTTACCCATGTTTACTGGCACGGTTTCCACGCTTATGATCTGATTTTCCCGCTGTTCCTGTTCCTGGCCGGCGTTTCTACTCCTTTTTCGTTAGGCAGCCGACTGGAAAAAGGAGTAAGTCCCAACCAGTTGATTCGAAAAGTAATCCAACGTGGGATTGTCCTGGTTTTGCTTGGGATTTTGTACAACAATGGCTTATTCAAAACCGAATGGACGCATATGCGCTACCCAAGCGTATTGGGACGAATTGGGCTGGCGGGCATGTTTGCCCAGCTAATTTATCTATACGCGTCCCGGCGATCGCAGTACGTGTGGTTCGCCGGATTGCTCATTGGTTACTGGCTAATCATTCAGTTGGTGCCCGTTCCCGGTTGCGGAGCTGGTTTGATTACTCCTGAATGCAATCCGGCAACGTACCTGGATAAGACCTTATTACCGGGCCGAATGTACAATGAAGTCTATGACCCGGTGGGTATCTTATCAACATTGCCCGCTATTGCTACCGCTTTACTGGGAATTTTTGCGGGTAATCTGCTCCGAACACCAGAACAAACATTGTCCAAATCCCGAAAAGCGATGTGGCTTACAGGGAGTGGTTTAGTATGCCTGGTCGTTGCGCTAGGCTGGAATCAGGTTTTTCCCATCAACAAAATTCTTTGGTCGAGTTCATTCGTCATGCTGACGGGTGGTTTTAGCTTGTTGTTACTAGCGCTCTTTTATAGCATCATCGACATTCTCCACTGGCGTCGGTGGACCTTCTTTTTTATTGTTATCGGCATGAATTCCATCGTCATCTATATGATCGGCGGATTCGTTGACTTTCGGTACACCGCCAAAGCGTTGTTTGGCGGGATGCTAGGCTTTTTTCCTGAACCTGTTCAGGCCGTAGGGTTAGTGATAGCCACAATAGCGGTCCTGTGGAGCTTTATGTATGTATTGTACAAACAGAAATGGTTTCTCAGATTGTAAGCTGTATAAGCGTAAGTTCAAACAGGAAAAATATTATGTACTTAGTTCAAGCATAAATTGCTCGTTAATTTTCTTTGAATAGAGATGTGCAAAATAAATTTCTGTCAATGATTTGATTGTATTTAATTGTTTTTTACTTTTCGGGTACGTACCCGAAACCGTTCAAGCTAAAGTAAGAATGTGATCGTCAACGTCCCTGGAAAGGAATAGGCGAGTGGCAAATCATAAAAAAGTAAAGCGTAATCAATTCTGATTATTTTTTTGTCTGGTTGCGGGTACGTACCCGCAACCAGACAGACGTAAACGTAGCCTTACCTATATAGACCAATTCTACATCTATGATTCGACTAAAACTACTTATCACAGGCATGCTCTGGCTCATCCTGATAACAGCCGAGGCTCAAACGAAGCGGATATCCGGTAAGGTGCTGGATGCGCAGAATGCTCCGTTACCAGGCGCGTCGGTTCTGCTAAAAGGAAGTACGACGGGTACTGTTACCGATGCCGAAGGCACCTTCACGATTAATGCTCCTGCTAATGCAGTGCTGGTCGTTTCTTACACCGGCTACCTGGCTAAAGAAGTGCCTGTTGGTCAATCGACAACGCTGAACATTACCCTTGCTGAGTCGCCCCAGTTGTTGAGTGATGTTGTTGTGGTTGGTTACGGTACGCAGCGAAAAAGGGATTTGACCGGATCAATTGCTTCTATTTCGCAGACGGAAGTAAAGAATCTGCCCATCGCCCGGGCCGATCAGATTCTACAGGGCCGTATCAGCGGAGTGCAGGTCACCCAAACCAATGCGGAACCGGGCGGTAACATCAGCATTCGCATCCGGGGGACAAACTCCATCAACTCGGGCAACGAACCGCTGTTTGTGATTGACGGCTTTCCGGGCGCAGGCGATCTGAATTCCATAAACCCCAGCGATATCGAATCCATTGAAGTGTTGAAGGATGCTTCTGCTACGGCTATCTACGGAAGCCGGGGGGCCAACGGTGTCGTGATCGTTACGACGAAAAAAGGGTCCAGCAAACAATCATCCATCAATTTTGAAGCGTATCACGGTGTTCAGTCCGTCAGCAAGCTGTACGATATGATGAACGCCAGAGAGTTTGCGACCTATCTG
The DNA here is from genome assembly GCF_021233055.1 of Spirosoma oryzicola. Taxonomy (NCBI): domain Bacteria; kingdom Pseudomonadati; phylum Bacteroidota; class Cytophagia; order Cytophagales; family Cytophagaceae; genus Spirosoma; species Spirosoma oryzicola. The sequence continues at coordinate 125,240 of NZ_CP089540.1, forward strand.
AATGACGTTCAGGGTCTGATTAATCAGGAAACGCCCGCTTCTGCGAAAGCACTGCCTTACACCCCAGAACAGGTTGCGGCATTGGGCGAAGGCACAAACTGGCAAAAAGAAGTGCTGCGAACAGCGCCGATCAGTAACTACCAGCTTAACTTCCTGGGCGGCAACAGCGATACCCGCTACAACCTGAGCTTCAACTATTTTAACCAGCAGGGTATCGTCATCAATTCGGGCTTCCAGCGAGGCTCTATTCGGTTTAATCTGGACAAAAAGATAAGCGACAAAATCAATGTTGGCTTCACGTCACAACTGACCCGGTCGGGAGAGAACCGCGCGTTGGTCAATACTGCCGGATCGACGGAAATGGGTGGTATTATTCTGGATGCCATGCGTTTTAATCCGGCACTGCCAGTTCGTGATCAGGCGGGAACTTATACGTACCTCAATGGTCCTGCGGGCTATCTGGAGCTAGTCGGTAACCCTGTCGCCTACGCCAACAAAGTCAAAAATCAGTACAACAACCTGCGGGGTCTACTTAATTTTTTTGCTGACTATGAGATCGTCAAAGGACTTAAGCTTAGAAGTACCGCCGGAACGGATTTTAATTATGCGTCGCTGGAGTATTATGTACCGTCCGATATTTACGCCGGTTCGAATAGCAAAGGCACCGCTACGCGCTCATCGGGAAACCGTTACAGCTGGGTTAACGAAAATACCTTGACCTACGACCGGGAGTTCAACAAATCGCACGCGCTCACGCTTCTCGGTGGTCTGACGTTTCAGGAATTTTACAACACCGACTTCGCGGCATCGAATAGTAATTTCTTCACGAATCTGCTGGAATCCGACAACATCGGCATTGGTGCCAACGTATTGCCACCGAGTTCAAGCCGTACCAAAAATAGCCTGATGTCTTACTTTGGCCGGGCCAACTACCGCTTTCTGGATAAGTACTTGTTTACGTTCACGATGCGGGCCGATGGTTCATCGCGCTTCGGACCGAACAACAAATGGGGCTATTTTCCCTCGGGGGCTTTCGCCTGGCGCGTCATCGACGAATCCTTTATGAAGTCGGTACCCGTCATTTCTGATCTGAAATTACGGGCAAGCTACGGCATCACCGGTAATCAGGAAATCGCATCGTATTCGTCGTTTGCCCGCTACACTAACAACGCTTACACACTGGGGGGCGGCACACGCGTGATTGGTTTATCGCCGAACAACATCCCGAACCCAGGTATTAGCTGGGAATCAACCGCTTCGTTGGATTTCGGTGTTGACCTGAGTGTGTTAAGCAATCGAATTACGTTTACTGCGGACTATTACTACAAACGCACGAGAGACTTACTACTGAACGTGTCGATTCCGGTGTCAACGGGCTACAGCACAGTCCTGTTAAACGCGGGTGGGGTGCAAAACAAAGGGATCGAGCTGAGTGTCAATAGCGTCAATATGAATTCGGGTCGCTTCAAATGGACAACAGCCGCCAACCTTTCCGCCAACCGCAATAAAGTTCTTGACCTGAATGGCGAATACGAACGCTTTGTCGGTACGTCGAGCGGCAGTCTTTTCCCGAGTGCCAGCAATGGCGCAACCAGCGTTCTGCGCGTAGGCGAACCGATTGGCTCTTTTTACGGATATGTATTCGAAGGTATCTGGCAAACACCCGACGAAATCAGCGCCAGCAAACGAACGGGTGTTCGTCCGGGCGATCCGCGCTACGCCGATCTCAACGGCGATGGCGTACTCGACGCGAAGGATCGCACCATCATTGGTCGGGCGCAACCCAAGTTTATTTACGGACTTACCAACAATTTCACGCTGGGCAATTTCAACCTGAACGTTTTCCTGCAAGGCGTTCAGGGTAGCGACATATTGAACCTCAACCGGTATTACCTAGAAACGGGCGGCTATATTAACGGCAACAAACTAAAGTCGCAGACGCAGCGCTGGACCGGGCCGGGTACCAGCAACACCATTGCCAAGGCAAACAGCACTCTACGGCGTGGAACTGGTATCACGAGTGATGTGGTTGAAGATGGCAGTTTTCTGCGCGTTAAAACCGTTTCGCTTTCCTACACGCTACCGAAGTTAGGCTCAATCAGCAACGTCCTGAAATCGGCGAATGTCTACGTTACCGCTCAGAACCTGTTCACCTTCACCAAGTATTCTGGCTACGATCCGGAAGTCAACTCGTTCGGAGCTTCCAACCTCAGTCTGAACACCGACTTCAACGCGTATCCAAACGTCCGAACATTCACCGCCGGTATTCGCCTTGGCCTCTAATCCACCTGACACCCATGAAAACTACGAAAAAAGGTTTGTTGCTCCTGTTGGGAGCGCTTGCGATGACGGGCGTTTCCTGCGACAATTTTTTGAAGGAAGAACCCTACGATTTTGTCAGCACCGATAATTTTTACCGGAGCGAGGCCGACGCCGTTACCGCGCTGAACGGTGTATTCAATCTCATGCAGAATGGATTGTACTACGCCCGTACGTTCTGGATCTTGTCGGAGTTGACCGGTGATCTGATGAAGGTCGGAAATCCGCAGGCGGGCCGGCCTGATCTGGATGAACTAACGTATACGTCCACCAATCCGGAAGTAGCCAACTGGTGGACGTACTCGTACCTGATGGTCAACCGCGCGAATGATGTCATTGCTAATACGCCGTCGATTAGCATGGATGCCGCCAGACGCGCCAATATCGAAGGAAACGCTCGTTTTCTGCGGGCGCTGGCTTATTTTGATTTGGTGCGTAGTTACGGCGATGTTCCGCTGCTGACCAAGCCAACCGGAGCAGATGGTAATTTACGACCCGCCCGAACACCGATCAAAGATGTATACAAGCAAATCGTTGATGACCTGACCTTTGCCGAAGCGAACTGCCTTCCTGAAAATAAAATTACGGCGGCTGAAAAAGGGCGCGTATCCAGCGGAGCAGCCGCTTCCTTGCTGGCTAAGGTGTATCTGACCCGGGCTTCTTCATCAGCTGCCGAAGCAACGGATACTCAGTCAGCCCTCGACGCTACCAACCGGGTGATCAACTCGAAAATTTATTCGCTGGTGCCTTACGCCAACGTATTCGATGTCGCCACCGAAAATGGTCCTGAACACATTTTCTCAGTTCAGTTCGATTTGCCGCCCAACGCGGGTAACATCACGGCGCGGATGCATTTGCCTGCGTCGCTAGACGGCAATCAGGCGTTTTACGTTGAGGAATGGTTCTACAACTCGTTCGCGCCTGCTGATACCATTCGTAAGAACTGGACGATGACCAAAAAAGCCGGGAGTCAGACATTAGCTAACGCGTATTACGTCAAGTTTCGGGACCCGCTTAGACAAGGAAACAACGCCCGCAACAACACGCTGATTTTACGCTATGCCGATGTACTGCTGATGCAATCGGAGGCCATGAATCAACTCAATCCGGCCAATGCGGCCAAATTTGACGGTATCAATGCTGTCCGGACGAGGGCGGGTATCAGCAAGCTAAGTTTGACGACGACTCCTTCAAAAGAAGACTTTATTACGGCTTTGGTCGATGAGCGGGGTTGGGAGTTCAGCGCCGAAGGAATCCGTCGGTTCGATCTTCTACGGCTGGGTCGGTACAAGGAAGTTCAGAAGCGGGTGTACAACCGGACCGTTGACAATAAATACCTGCTTTACCCGATTCCGCAGACCGAAATAACCTTGAATCCTAATCTGACACAAAATCCTGGTTTTTAGGCTAATTTAAAGCCAGGATAGTTTTTTACTTAGCAACAAAATAATGAGATTAACAGTCGAACAGGTTGACGCTCTGCAAGTGCGCGTTTTTGAAACCAGACAAGAAATGGGTGTCGCTGCCGGCGCGGATGTTGCCCTTAAAATCAGAGAGCTACAAACCGAGCAGGCAATTCTCCGAATGGTGTTTGCGGCAGCCCCTTCCCAAAACGAAATGCTGGATTATCTAGCCACCGCCGAGGGTATTGACTGGTCACGGATTGATGCCTTTCACATGGACGAATACGTGGGCCTACCCGCAGACGCACCCCAGCGGTTTGGTTCTTTCTTGACCACAAAGTTGTTTAGCCGGGTATCACCCCGTACTGTCCATTTGATCGATGATTCAGCGGGCGCAACGGAAGCCTGCCAGCGGTACAAACAGTTGCTGGAGGAAGGGCCAATCGACATCGTTTGCCTGGGTATAGGAGAAAATGGGCACTTGGCGTTCAACGATCCACCCGTAGCTGATTTTGATGATCCTGAAGTGATTAAGCGCGTTCAACTCGATGATGTGTGCCGCCAGCAACAGGTAAATGACGGTTGCTTCGATACCTTCGACGACGTTCCAGAAGAAGCGCTGACCCTGACCATTCCGACGTTATTATCCGGTCGTCACCTATTTTGTGTGGTTCCCGGCAAAACGAAGCATCAGGCGGTGAAAGCAGTGCTCAATGGGCCAATTACAACGGCCTGTCCCGCTTCCATACTTCGTCAGCATCCTGACTGTACCCTGTATGTCGATCAGGATTCATACGGAGCTATAACGGAGTAAATACGTTTTATCCGCGCGATCAATTACCCCCGCGCATTCCCGTATCGTACCGCAGCTAAATCGCGGGAGTAACTGATCGTAATAAACGTCAACCTAAACGGCCTAACCCAGCTTTTCTGCCCTTCGACTATGGTTACCACAAACGCAGTAAATAACAAGGCTACCCAAGTGCAGCGAACAACGGGTCCCATTATCATCATTGGGGTGATGTTTTTTGTGTTTGGTTTTGTGACGTGGATCAATTCCATCCTGATCCCTTATTTCAAAATAGCCTGTGAGCTAACACACTTTCAGTCGTATCTGGTTGCCTTTGCGTTTTACATCTCCTACCTGGTGATGTCGATGCCCGCATCGGTGCTGCTGAAACGGGTTGGTTTCAAACGGGGCATGATGGTTGGGTTTTTCATTATGTCGCTGGGGGCGCTGCTGTTTGTTCCGGCTGCATACACGCGAACGTACGCACTGTTTCTGACGGGTCTTTTCACCATAGGAACGGGACTAGCGGTGCTCCAGACAGCCTCTAATCCGTACGTAACGATTCTAGGGCCGATCGAGCGGGCCGCCCAGCGAATCAGCATCATGGGAATTTGCAATAAGACTGCTGGCATTGTGGCGCCACTCCTGTTTGCCGCCGTTATTCTGCGCTCGTCGGACGCTGCCTTGTTTAAGCAACTGCCCCTGATGACAGCCGAAGCGCGTAGCGTGGTGCTCGATGAGTTGATTCGCCGGGTAATGGTCCCCTACGCCTGCGTAAGCATCGTACTGTTTGGTCTGGGGTTATTCATCCGCTATTCCTCCCTGCCCGAGATTGACACGGAACAGGAAAGCGCGGAAGTTTCTGTTGCCAACTCCGACAAGACAAGCGTGCTGCAATTCCCGCATCTGGTGCTGGGTGCGCTGGCCATCTTTTTTCACGTTGGTTCCCAGGTTATTGCGATTGATACCGTCATCGGTTACGCCAGTTCGATGGGAGTATCGTTGCTGGAAGCCAAAGGGTTTCCGTCCTACATCCTGTTTGCGACGATCTGCGGCTACGTGATTGGCATCATCACCATTCCCCGGTTCATCCGACAGGTCAACGCGCTCCGAATCTGTACCTTGCTGGGTGTATTATTTAGCGTTGGTATCCTGTTTGCATCAGGTAGTCTTACCCTGTTTGGGCATGCTATGCCGCTATCGTTTTGGTTTCTGGTAAGCCTGGGTCTCCCAAATTCGCTGGTTTGGGCGGGTATCTGGCCGTTGGCGCTAGCCCGGCTGGGACGTTTTACCAAAGCGGGCGGTTCGCTGATGATCATGGGACTTTGCGGGAACGCTCTGATGCCGCTTGTCTACGGCTATTTTGCGGATTCTTTATCCCTTCGCGAAGCGTATTGGGTGCTTGTACCTTGTTATCTCTACCTGCTCTTTTACGCCGTTTACGGCCATACCATAAAACGCTGGCGGTAATCTGATTCTATCGTATTATGAAACATTTCTTTTTCGCCCTGCTATTCATCGTGCTGGGATTCCAGCCGGGTCTAAGCCAGCAACTAGCTCAAAGCTCCTCGTCTAAAACGGTGAAAGGATTTCATCTTGATCTGCGGATTCAGGTCATGACGATGAGCGCCCTTAAAGAACTTGCCCAGAAGCTTCAAAAGCAGGGCGTCAATACCCTGATCATGGAATGGGAAGCCACCTACCCATTTGAGAAGCATCCGATGATTCCCAACCGATACGCGTACAGCCGGTCGGATGTGACGTCGTTCGTGAAGTATTGCAATGGTCTGGGTATCGACGTGATTCCCCTGCAACAAAGCTTCGGACACGTAGAGTACATCCTGCGCAACCCTCGGTATACGACTTTACGGGAAGATCAGAAAGACTTCTCGCAGGTATGTCCCATCGAAAGCGAAGCCAATAAAGCCTTGTTCACGGATCTCTTTCGTGATCTGGTGTCTACGCATAACTCTCCTTATTTTCATATTGGGGGGGACGAAACGTATCTGCTCGGTCATTGCCACAAGTGCCAGGCAAAAGCCGCCAAAGAAGGAAAGTCAAAACTGTTTGTCGATCACATCAAGATGCTGTGCGACATTGTTACGAGTTTGGGCAAGCGTCCGGTTCTCTGGGCCGACATCGCGCTGAAACATCCTGAATCACTATCGCTGCTTCCCAAAGAAACGATTTTGATAGACTGGAACTACGGCTGGGCGCTGAACCGCTTTGGTGACCCCCGCAAATTAATCGAAACCGGGTTTGAAATCTGGGGAGCCCCTGCTTTGCGAAGTGGTCCCGATAACTACTTCGTGACCCAGTGGGAAAAGCATTTCAAGAATATCCGTGACTTTATTCCCACCACGAAGCAACTGGGTTACAAAGGTATTGTGATGACTTCCTGGTCTACTTCCGGCTTGTATTCGCCTGTTTTCGAGTCCGGCTCCGACATCGTTGACCTGTATGCCATTCGGCACGTTTATCCCCTGTCTGGTTTTACTATGTTGTTGGCCGCTTATGGCGAAAGTCTGAAAACGACGCAGCCGCTAAATATCGGGCAGTTTGTTGAGACATACACGAGAGACACCTACGGGTTTACCAAAGAACAGGCAAATCAATTCTGGCAGGCGCTGATCACGGCTCCTTATGAAGTGAAACAAGGTGTGGTTGCTTCCCCCAAACCCATGACGGTCCAGGCATTATTGGACAGCACCCGATGGGCGGCTAAGACCTTACACGACTTAAACCCCGTCAGGAACAAGCCAGAATTTGAACAGTACCGCCTTATGATGGACATTCGACTGGAATACCTGACTTATCAGGCGCTCGAAAAGGAAGTCAATGAGCCTAGTTTTACAACCGCGCAGATGCCGACTGTTTTGTCCAAGCTAAAAACCCTGATCGCCGATTCCGAAAAGATCAGCAATCGGTTTATCGCTTTAAACAAAAATTACTTCCATCCAGCTGAACTCGAACAAGAAGTTTATTGGCGGACAATTAAACCCCGTTTACTGTACGAACGCCTGGCCCGAGTAACGAGTCAGACTCCCACCGATTTCCCTTCAAATCATGGCAACTAATTTAACTTCCCGCCGACAGTTTATTGAAACGGGGGCTACAGCCCTTACGGGTCTACTCGCAATTGGCTCCGCAGCCTGGGCCAGACCGACCGCCAAAGCGGATACCCTTCGGCTGGGCATGATTGGCACGGGGGCTCGCGGGGCGGGGCTGGCTACGCTTATCCGGAACATGCCGGGCGTTGAACTCGTAGCCTGCTGCGACACCATTCCAGAGCACTTACAAAAAGGCATGGCTCTGGCCGCTAAGGGTGCAAAAGCGTATACGGATTACCGAAAACTACTCGATGACAAAACCATTGATGCGGTTGTCATTGCTACTCCGCTGTATCTGCACTATCCAATGGCGGTGGCAGCCATTCAGGCTGGCAAGCATGTCTATTTGGAGAAGTCGATGACGTATGATATTCCGCAGGCGATTGATCTGGTAAAGAAAGTACGCGACGCCAATCTGATCTTTCAGGTAGGGTATCAGTATCGCTATTATGATCTTTACCACCGGGTGAAGGAAGTGATTAACCAGAACTGGCTGGGCAAGATTACCCACTTTGAGTGTCAGTACAACCGAAACTCCAACTGGCGATTTCCAGTGAGTGATCCAAAGCTGGAACGGGCTATCAACTGGCGGATGCACCGGGAATACTGCGGAGGGCCACTGTCTGAACTGTGTGCGCATGAAATTGACGTGGTGAATTTTATGCTGAACGCGCATCCCGCCAAAGTGGTGGGTGTTGGCGGAATCAACTATTGGAAAGACGGACGCGATACGTACGATAATATTCGAACCGTTTATGAATATCCCAATGGCGTTAAGGCCAGCGTTACGTCGGTTCTATCGAACGCGTACAATGGCTATAGCATCCGGATCCTGGGCGACAAAGCAACTGTCGAAATCCTGCGGGATAAAGCGTACATCTACGCCGAATCAACCAACAACGTTCGCGGTACGGTCGATGGGGTGACGGGAGCGACCATTGCCGTAACGACTCAGGGTAAAGGCGTTGAACTGGACTTTGGAAAACCCGGTGAACCTAAGCTTGAACCAACAACCTATGCGCTTCAGGACTTTTTTGCCTGCATTCGTACCAAAAAACAACCCTTCTCGAACGTAGAGACTGGCCGTGATGGGTCTATTGCCATTCACTTGGGTAACGCGGCAGCAGATACCGAAACGGTTCAGTTCTGGAAGCCTGAGTACTCAGTCTAATCCACATTCTCTCAAAGGGCATGGCTGCACAATCCATCAACAAGTCGGCGAAATTTTCGCCTGCTATTGGCCGACCGCCAGGTAGTAACACCCTGTTATGGTCGGGCGTCGGCCTGTTGATGCTGTGCTTGACTTTTACGTCGTTTCGGGATAATAGATCGCTACAGCCTTTCCGAATAACGGGTCTGGCTCAGGGAACAAGCTATTCCATTACGTACTACCACCAGCGGGAACTAGTGCATCAGCGGCAAATCGACAGTATTTTCAACCGGCTCGACCAATCGCTTTCCATTTATTCGCCGACTTCGCTCATCAGTCGGTTCAATCAGTCCGCAACGGGTATCGAAGTTGACATTCACTTGCGGAAGGTAACTAAACGATCGCTGGAGATTTTCAACGATACCGATGGCGCATTTGACATAACGGTTTATCCGCTGGTTAAAAAATGGGGGTTTGGCGTAGAGAAAGTAGCGCTATTACCCGACTCTGCTACGATCCGTTCCATACTGCCTTGCGTGGGTTCGGGAAAAATTCGATTGGTCCAAAACCAGTTGGTGAAGGCTGTACCGTGTACCCAGATTGACGTGAACGGTATTGCACAGGGCTACAGCGTTGATGTTATTGCGGCTTATCTCGAAAGAAAAGGCATTCGAAACTACCTGGTAGAAGTCGGCGGTGAACTACGCGTGAAAGGCCGAAAATACCCTGAAAACAAGGTTATGTCCATTGGCATTCAGACGCCAACCGAAAACGATTTCGAATCGGGCGACATTCAGCGTGTCATTGAAATCGATCAGGGGGGTATCACAACATCCGGAAATTACCGCAAATACCGGCAAATTGGCTCCCGCCGACTCTCTCATATCATTGATCCGAAAACGGGTTTTACGACGCAAAGTGAAATCATCAGCGTTACGGTTCTGGCCAAGGATGCGTTGACTGCCGATGGGTATGATAACGCCTTGCTGTCTATGGGCTTACCAAAAGCCTTGTCTTTCCTCGAACACCACCCGTCGCTGAACGCTTACATTATCTACCAAAAACAGGATGGATCGGTCAGTGACACAGCGACTGCTGGCTTTTATAAATCGAACCGATAGTGGTCCCGCTGTGCCTGGAACTATGCTATACTTTTTCGACCAGGGCATAGCGCCGAAAATTACCCGTCAACAGGCGAAAGCAACGGGGGCTAATCCGATCTAGAAAGAGAAACAGGCAAAACAGAATCAGCAGGGATAAAAACGGATTAAGCCAGTAAGAAATCGTGCCCGGTTTCGACCACGCTTTGGAAAGCAAGTAATTAACCGCAGGGTGATACAAGTAAAAAGCCATGGAGTACCGACGGCCATAATGGCTTAGCACATTATTTTCGGGTATCCGTGATTGCAGGGCTACGAAGAACATACCTACCGAAAAGAGCAGGGTTCCAAGTACAAAATTGAAGTTTAGTGTGTCTTGCCAGCTTTTGGTTAATAGCCAGGCTTCGACTAGCTGTATTCCTATTCCAACAGCAACCATCTGGCAAGCCATGCGCAGTGAAACATTTATTTCCAGCGTGTACTTGGCAATCATGAAACCAATACAAAGAAAAGGAATCGACAAAAGGGAACGGGCGTAAACAGGATGCGCGGGCAAGCCGATCAGGCTACTATAAGGGTTTAGAAAAAGGATGAGCAGAATAACCTGGCCGGTCAGGTGTGGTATGTATTTTTCATTATTGCACACTAGAAAAAGCCAGAGCACACCATAACCCAACAAGAGTGATGTTAGAAACCAGAGGTGAAAATAAGTGCCTACGACCAACGTAAAATGAGTCGTGAGTGACTTGATCGAGCCATCTGTAACGCCCACAAACAGCAGATAAAAAGAATTAGCCAACACATAGATGGTCAACACAGATTTAACTGTCTTCGCAAAAGCGCTGATCGATAGCTTCGTATAAGCTTGCTGAAAATAGTAACCGCTCACCATAAAAAAGAAAGGGACCGTCCATCGTCCTATCAGGGCGAGAGCAGGTGCTTGACCGGAATACGCACTATGGTTCACAAAGACCATTAAAGCTGCTAGCAGTCGAAACAGGTCAATGCTTGCATTCCGATTAGAGGTAACGGACACAATTTTGTATTTTCAGGTATATATTTTTGTAAATCTATTATTTATTATTTTAAAAAATAGTAAACATTTAAATCTTAGTGTTTCTTTCTAATGGATGTTGCTTCACTTTCTGGTAGACTCAATCTAAGCAGTAAAGCTGTCTTTGATATGAAGTCTCTCAGTTGACTAAGCGCCTGATTAACCTAGTTGAGCAGAAAGTAAAGAGGTGAGCTACATAAAAAATAGTATGGAGAACTCCCCCAATAGCTGACTCGTAAAGGATAAGTCGTGCTTGCCGAATTGATCCGAGTAATTCTGCTATAATCGCTCTAATTGCTGAAAAATAGGGATTAACGCTTTGCCCTGGTCAGAAAGCATGTATTCAATATGTAAAGGTTTTTGGCTAATCACTTCTTTCGCCAAATAGCCTTCATCTACCAACTCTTTGAGGGCAATGGCCAGGGACTGTTTATTGGCACCTTCAATTTCGCGTAGTAATGAATTAAACCGCAAGGGACCACTCAACGCAAGTTGAAAGATTTGCGGTTTTAACTTTCCGGAAAGCAACTTCAACAGTTCTTCGGCTGGACACCTATTTCCAACTTTTTGCATTTTTCTGATAGTCAGGTTTTTTTGACTAATTGACTTGCTGCCTACTACTAAACCAACTTTGTGGGACAATTACCAGTACAGCAAAATATGATGAGCAATTAAGCTTCGACAGTAGGGTAAACTATGGCTGGTGCACTGGCAGAGTGCGACATCAAAGCTATAACGCAGACCGTATCAGAAAATTCAACCTGACGTATTGCGGGACAAATAACATTCAGTTCTTTCATACCAAACAATGAATACCAGTCATTTGGTCTACAAACAAGCCGTAGCTGCTTTGAAACGAGATAACTATTCCAAACGGATGAGCTTTTATATTCGAGCACGTTTGGCTACAGTGCATCTACTGTCTTTGTGCCTGATTGGCTTCTTAACCAGTGAATGCAATGCACAGGCCGATCGGTTGAACCAAGTAACGAAGAAAACAATGGAAAATAAGATTCAAAACCCACTTTTGTGTGATATAGAAACGGGTATGTGTGAAATGCCGGACTCAGCGACCACTGTAGCCGTACAGACCGTTTCGCCCGTAAAAATCATTTACTTTACCGATCCCATTTGCTCATCCTGCTGGGGCATAGAACCGCAATTGCGTAAGCTAAAACTTGAGTACGGCAAAAGCATTGAGCTAGAATACCGGATGGGCGGACTTCTGCCCGACTGGAGTTATAATAGTGGTGGAATTAGTAAACCCTCCGATGTGGCCCACCACTGGGATGAAGTAAGTCTGCATTATGATATGCCAATTGACGGAGATGTGTGGCTAGAAGATCCACTAGACTCGTCCTACCCGGCTTCCATTGCTTTTAAAGCGGCTCAGTTACAGGATCCCCACAAAGCAGTACTCTTTTTGCGGGAAATGCGCGAAATGGTTTTTCTGCATAAAAAGAATATCGCCAAATGGGAGCATCTGGCAACGGCTGCGCAAACAGTAGGCTTGGACCTCGAACAATTAAAGACTGATTATCAGGGTAAAGCTAAAACGCTTTTTCAGGCAGATTTGGCCTTGGGCAAGCAGTTAGGAGTGCGTGGCTTTCCCACGATGTTTTTTGTTGATAGCCAGGGTCAGCCGGAAAAAGTATACGGCTCCAAACCGTATATCGCCTACGAAGATGCCCTTCAGAAGCAATTACCCTCCGTGAAAAAGACTACCATTGATCCAAACTGGGAAAGCTTATTTTCCGTCTATCATACACTTACTTCCCGCGAGTTCGCTGAACTGTCGGGCCGCAAGCGCCAGGAGGTTGACAGCTATCTTCAACACTTGACTGATGAGGGAAAGTTGAGAAAAGTAACCACTAAGAACGGCGTCTTGTGGATTCTCCAATAAACGCGTTTACTCGTAGGCTTACGTGCGTCTATCGGTGAGTGAGTCAAATTCACTAGTAGTACAGCACCCATGATTGTCTATTGCCAGGTTTAGTAAGTACGATACCAAATCAACCATTTGTTTGAAATGGTCCTGAACTGTTTGAAAAGAATCGCTCGATCTTACTTGTCTGTCGTAATGATACGATGGACATGTGAGATAGAGCGACTTTAACGATTGTGAAAAGATACTGACTAAATCAAAACTAGGCTGTTTATGATTGATTCGCCGATTTACCCTGCTGAGGTGGAGTGAAACTATTTCCTCAAAACAGGCTTCTTGCAACCTGGTAGCCGCCCGAACCATCCTGAGTAAGCTACAACGAATAATGGTTTTGAATTACTCAGGACGGTGTGTATGGTCTCAATCTTATCTCGGCGGCCGTTATTTGCTTACATCCCACCACACCCGGTCGGTGAGTTTGGCGTCCTGCCCGGATTGCGGATTAGTCGTTAGTTCGGAGCGCGGATACAGAAAACGGCGGGGAATGTCTGACAACGCATTTGGTACTTTAGCCAGGAGCGGATACCCCGTCCGACGCCAATCGGTATAGTTCTCGGGGGAGAGGTAATTGGCAATTACTTTCTCTTCGATGATCAGGCGAAGCGCGTTGCTGCTTGTGAGTTTACCCCGCCGGTTCAGGTACGTACTCGCATCCGTATCCGATACGCCCAACGCGCTCATGTTGGCTTTCACCGCGCTCTGGTAGATGGGTTCGGCCGCCGTTGCCCCCGATTTGTAGAGCGTAGCTTCGGCTTTCAGGAACAAGGCTTCGGCGTAGGTCAGGATATACAGGTTTGCGCTGGCGGCTCCGTAGAAATCGCCCAGAATAGAATAGGAGGCCAGCGAGCCAATGTCTTGTAAACCAATGGCCCGACCCGTGTATTTGCCGGTTTCGGTAGCAGGCGCGATAATTTTACTCAGCCGGGGATCATTCCGAAGCACCAGTGTATCGACCGCCTGTTTCGACATAATCTGCGTTGATACCGGCAGGAAGTTCTGATTCTGTTTGTTCTGCTGACCCGCCCCACCGAGGTAAAACATCTTCATGTCGTCGCTGTTGGCAGTCATCCCGTTTTGCAGCGCTGCCAATGCTAGATCAGCCTGTGCAGTTACAGTACGACCCGGCGCTTTGATCAGGTGCATGGCAAAGCGGGCTTTGAGCGTATAGGCCGCCCGGCGCCATTTGCTCATGTCACCGCCGTAGTAATAATCGTCGCCACTTGGTTTCAGCGAAGACTTTTTGTCGATGCTGGCGATGGCTCGATCAAGCAGGGAGTCGATGCTTTTGTAAATGTCTTCCTGTTTATCGTAAGCGGGCCGGAAATTGGCGCTGCCCTGAAAGGCCTGCGAGTACGGCACGTCGCCCCACAGATCGGTGGTCATCCCCAGTGTTAACGCGGTCAGAATATCGGCAATGGCTGAGTAATTGTAGCTGTTGTCGGCTTCGGCTCGCTCACGCAGCACCTTCATATTTTGCAGACAGGTCGTATAATTAATCCACCACTGGTTGTTAACCTCTTCGTTCAACTGCCGATACGTTCCTTCGTTGGGAGCCGGCTGGTTGGACGCAATCATCTGAGTCCAGTGGTTGGTGAACCGGGCCGCATCACCCGCCATCAGCTCGTTGGCGACGGCCAGCTCCAGCGGGGCCAGCAGCAACGCGGGCTGAACCGTGAGAGGCTGGTTGGGATTCTTGTTGACGTCGATATAGGTCTGGCAGCCCGTCAGACTCAGCAGCAGGCTTCCCAGGGCAATAACACTGTATTTTTTCATGATTTGGTGAGCTGAATCGTTAGAAACTGAAACGAAGTGAGAACATAACCGAGCGCGACGTAGGGGCCGAGTTGGCATATATTCCCTGCGCCGAATTCGACGAACCGTAAGAACTTACTTCGGGATCTGGCCCAGTGAAATGTGGCCGGTATATGAACAGGTTACGACCTGTTACGCTCAGCGATGCGGTTTTAAACGGTGTCTTGGCTAATAAGGACGATGGAACGGAATAGCTCAGGCCCAAGGTTCGGAGTTTGAGATACGTAACGTCCTGAACAACTGACTCACCGACAGCATTCAGTCGCTGGTAGTAATCCTGCGCCTGAACTACTTTCGTGTTGGTGCTTCCGTCCGAGGCATTGACCCCGGCAACTACGCGTGACTCGCGATTTTCGGTGACTTTAGGCGTGCCGTAGAAATAGCCGTAGCGGTCGTCGGAATTGATCACGTCGCCACCTTTACGCATGTCAACGAAGGCGTTGAGCGAGAAAGCACCGTAGCGCAGGCTGTTGTTCAGACCCATCAGCCAGTCGGGCGAAAGGTTACCGAGTATACCGGTGCCACCGCTGTAAGGCAGTCCCTGGGCGTCGATCAATAGCTGGCCGTTGTCGTTCCGTGCAAACTTATTATCGATCAGAACGCCATACTGCTGGCCGACAACGGCCCATGACGTACCGATCTGTACCCGGTCCAGACCACCATTGACCTGCGTAACGACACTGCGAATCCGGGTGAATGTGTAGGTCAGATCCCAGGCAAACTTGCCCGCCCGAACCGGCGTTGCGTTCAGCAGAAACTCAAACCCTTTGGTTTGCATTGATCCGGCGTTCAGAATAGTACTGCCGTAGCCTGAAGCCGCTGAAACGGGTATTCCGTCGGTAAGTAGGTCAATGCTGTTCTTGCGGAAGTAAGACGTTTCAAAACTCAGGCGGTTTTTTAAGAAGCGCATTTCCAGTCCTACCTCAAACTCGTTGGTACGTTCGTTGCGTAAATTCGCATTGCCCAGATTAGGACTCAACAGAAAGCCGTTCTGTCCCTGGAAAGGAAAAGTATAGGCTCCGTAGCTAATACTAGCCGCCTGAAACGGCGTATTGAGTCGGTAAGCACCAATGTTATCGTTACCAACGCTGGCCATCGACACCCGTAGTTTACCGAAGCTAATCGCCGATGACAGACTGGCCGGGAGTAGTTCCGAGAAAATGAAAGCAAAAGCAGCCGATCCATAGGGGTAAAACTGGCGTTCCTGCGACAAGACCGAACTACCGTCGTAGCGGCCTGTTAATGCCAGTACCAGCATCCGGCGGTAATCGAAATTGGCCTGTGCGTAAAAGCCAATCTTGCGGGTGAGGTAATGATTCTCCGCATACGTTTGTTTTTCGGTGTTCGACATATTGTCGAAGCCAGCGATAGCTACCCCAACGCCCCTTGTGGTGATGTACTGCCCATACGACGAATACAGGTTGTTGCCCAGCGTCAGACTCATGTCCAGGTCACGAACCTGTTTGCTGGCCCGTACAATCAGGTCGTTGTTGAACTGCCGGAACGTGTTGACCTGGTCAACAATTTGCCCGGTAGGTACGTTGGTCGATCCCCGTGCTTCGGAATATTTCACCTGTTCGCCGTACATATCGGCCCCGGCCCGTTCGGTAATTGTCAGCCAGCTCGTTGGCTGGTAGTTGATCGTTACGACCGGAATGTAGCGGCTGACAAGCGAACGGTTGTGAATATTATCGAGCCCCCAGAACGGGTTATTTCGCGAAAACCGGAACACGCGCTGACTACCATCGGAATTGGTGGTTGGAAACGGATTCCATGAGATCGGTCCAGAATATACGGTCCAGAGCGGACTTTGCAGACCATAGCCTTCCGGTACGCGGTTGTTATCTGTGCTTGAGTAATTCAGCTGAAACGTAGCATTGACCTTTGGCGAAATCTGGGTGACGTATTTGGCAAAGAGCGTGTGCCGGAGCAGATCGGTCGTTGGAATAGTTCCTAATTGCTTGAAGAACGTATACGATGTAAAGTAAGTAGATCGGTCGCCGGTACTGCCACTCAGGCTGACAGAGTTGTTGGTGCTCACGCCCGTGCGGAAAAATAGGTCGGGCAAAAAATAACGGGGGGCTGGCTGGCCGTTAATTTTCAAAGTATCCATCAGCGGTCCCCACGAGAGACTCGTTTTCTGATCTTCTCCGTTAAAAAATACGCCCCGGCTACCCTGTGCGTATTTCTGTTGCAAATCGGGGTACAACGCCTTGTCGAACGATAGATCAGAGGAAACGGCAATAGTGGGCTTACGGTTGCCTGATCCGCTTTTAGTCGTTATGATTACGACCCCACGCGCTCCGGCTGATCCGTATAACGTAGTAGCGGCTGCTCCTTTCAGTACGTTGACACTTTCAATAATCGACGGGTCTAGGTCAACCAGTCGACTACCACCACCACCCTGGTCGGCATTTCCCGTTTCATCGTTGTTGATCGGAATGCCATCGAGCACGATCAGTGCCTGGTTGTTTCCCAGTAGCGACGTAGCGCCCCGCACTACAATCCGGGCCGAAGCACCCGGCATCCCCGATGAACTGGTAATTTGTACGCCCGCTACCTTTCCCGTCAGTGCGTTCAGGACATTCGGCTCTTTGGCTTTCATGATCTGCTCGCTTTTCAGTTCCTGCGTGCTGTAGGTCAGCGTACGTTTTTCCTGACTGACACCTAACGCCGTTACTACGACTTCGTTCAATACGCTACTGCTTTGGGTCAATTGTACATCGATAGCCGTACGATTTTGAAGGGCGATTTCCTGCGTACTAAATCCGATAGCGCTGACAACTAATGTGCTGCTAGGCGGTACGCTGAGCATAAAACTGCCATCGACAGCCGTTGTCGTACCGGTCTTCTGTGTATTTTTCAAGACGACCGTTGCGCCCGGTACGGGTGAACCACCGGTTTCGGTTACTTTACCCGTAACCGTCATCTTTACGGCCTGTGCCCAGCCCTGGACCACCGTAAGGCAGAGCATTAGACACATGCACCCGTGTAGTAGTTGCTTTCTCATCTGATCAAATAGTGAGGTTAAAGATCTCGCTTAATTGCTAAGCAAAATTACCTATGCATCACCTTTTTGATTTATCAGCGATTAGCCAAACATAATATTAAATTAACCAGTTGATTATGTTTAATAATCCATAAATAGCTATTTACGCGAAATAAAATTAATATTTAATAGCATCATGTTTGTGAAAATAGTACCAGTATGTGTTATTATTTTATTAAGTCGTTTTGCTCATTATACCTATTTATAATCCATTTTGGACACTTTAAAAATTCTATACTGTAGGTACCTAAAGTAATCGATTGCGTGAATAGTGACCTCTCACCGGTTTACTACTTGTCCCGTAAACCGAGGGCCGATTTATCAAGGTAAGATCCTGTTGTTACCCAAGCTTTACTTAATCTTATGGCGCGATAATTCTTGTCAAGTAAAGCCGGATTAAGAACAAACTTTAGTCGGGTGACCGGTTGTAACTGCGGATGTACTCTCCGGGGGGCATACCGGTGATTTCCTTAAACTGGCGATTGAAATTAGACAGGTTGGTATAGCCGCACGAAAAGGCAATCTGACTGATGGTCTGCTTGGATTCACGCAGGTATCGACAGGCGTGTTCGACCCGGACTTCGTTAAGCAGCGTCGAAAAGGTTTTGCGGGTGTGTTGGCGAAAGAAACGGCAGAAAGCGCCCGGCGTCAGATTAGCCGTGTTGGCAACGTCTTCCAGCGTGATAGGAGAATGGTAGTTGTCCAGAATAAACGAAAAAACCCGTTCGAGACGCTGGTGATCTTCGGGTCGCTGCGGATGCGTAAAGGCCGTTACCGACAGAACCTCGCGGTTGGAGTGGGTGACTAAATAATCCAAAATGCTCAACAGGGTCAAAAACTGCTCAAGGGGGCGTTGCGTGGGTAAGGCTTCGAACTGAGCTGTCAACGGATGCCCTTCTCCGCACCGGAACCGAACGCCATGCTGCGACTCGTGCAGGAGCTGTAGTAAATGCCGGGTCTCGGGCAAACTGAATACGGTCGATTCCATGTGCTCGGCCCGGAAGAACACCGTGGTCGAGGTTGACCGCCGGGTCGATTCAGGGGCGAAATAGTCCGGGTCACTGCGGAGTACGTGGGGGAGATTAGAGCCAAGCATCAGCACATCGTTGCGGCTAAATCGGTCAATTTTGTCGCCGACAATCAAGGTGCCTTCGCCTTCCTGAATGAGGGTTAGCTGAATTTCGGGGTGGAAATGCAGCAATCTGTAAAAATGGGAGGAGTCATGCTGTTCAACCCGAAAGGTGCGATCATCGATTGCCGGAACTTTGAATAATAGTGGCTTCATTAGTAGTTTTTTCGCATCCAGACCATGTGTTTTGCGCCAATGTAGTGAAAATAATATTATTATTGACTAATTGTGAATAATACATTCATACCGTCGGCACGTAACTTTGTAAAGAAATCGTAGTCGCACTTATATCGATCAATCGTATGAACGTTTCTGTCGCCTGGGAGGGTGTTTATCCTGCTCTTCTTACCCCGTTTACCGCTGACGATCAGCTTGATTTACCCTTATTCGAGAAAAACTTACATGCCCAGCTCGATGCCGGTGTGCACGGTTTTATCATTGGTGGATCGCTGGGAGAAGCCAGCACACTGTTGAATCACGAAAAAATTGACCTTCTTCAATCTGCACTGGCGGTTTGCGAAAGCAACGTTCCCGTATTGGTAAACATCGCCGAGCAGGCTACCAAACAGGCGGTTGCCTGCGCGCAGGAAGCCGAAGCGGCTGGTGCCGATGGTCTGATGCTGCTGCCTCCCATGCGTTACCCCGCCGATGCCCGCGAAACCGTTACGTTTTTTAAGACAGTGGCGCAGGAAACCGCTTTGCCAATCATGATTTATAACAATCCGTACGATTATAAAATCATGACTACCGTTGCCATGTTCGACGAACTGGCTAAGTTGCCGAATATCCAGGCCGTGAAAGAATCGACCCGTGACCTGACCAACATCACCCGAATGCGGAACGCGTTTGGTGATCGGTTCAAACTAATGGGTGGTGTCGATACGCTGGCTCTGGAAGCCTTGTTGCTGGGTTGTGATGGCTGGGTAGGTGGCCTGGTCGATGCGTTCCCGCAGGAAACGATGGCGATCTATGAATTGGCCAAAGCCGGTCAGGTTGCCGACGCGCTGGAGATTTACCGCTGGTTTATGCCCCTGCTGGAATTAGACATTCACCCTAAGTTGGTACAGTACATCAAGCTGGCGGCTCAGGCTACCGGTATCGGTTCAGAATACGTACGCGCCCCTCGTCTGCCCCTCATCGGCACCGAACGCGAGCAGGTTCTGAACGTAATTAACACCGCCCTGGCTAAGCGCCCAACTGCGGAAAAATTGATGAGTTATAAATAATTGAGTTGGCTGTCCAGCTCATCATTCATTAGTACAAAAAACGTGGCTGAGTATCATTTCTTCTGTATCGACGCCCACACCTGTGGTAATCCCGTTCGGGTCGTAACGGGTGGGAGTATTCCGTTTTTGCAAGGCGAAAGCATGAGCGAGAAGCGGCAGCATTTTCTGCGCGAGTACGACTGGATACGTACCGGACTTATGTTCGAACCGCGCGGGCACGATATGATGTCGGGCAGTATTCTATACCCACCCACTGATCCGGCCAACGACGCTGGAGTGCTGTTCATCGAAACATCGGGTTGTCTACCCATGTGCGGTCATGGCACCATCGGAACCGTTACGGTAGCCATCGAGCAAAACCTGATTCGGCCCAAAACGCCGGGCGTTCTAAATCTGGAAGTACCCGCTGGTCTGGTACGGGCTGAGTACGTGCAGGAAGGCAAGAAAGTAACGTCGGTAAAGATCACGAACATCAAATCGTATCTGGCCGCCGAAGCCTTGACCGTCGAGTGTCCTGATCTGGGTACGCTGACTGTCGATGTGGCTTATGGAGGAAACTTCTACGCCATCGTCGATCCGCAACCGAACTTTCCGGGGCTGGAACATTACAAAGCTGAGCAGCTCGTTGCCTGGGCGCGGGTTATGCGGCAGCGGCTAAACGAGCAGTACACGTTCGTTCATCCAGAGAACTCGACCATCAACGGATTGAGTCACATTCTCTGGACGGGTAAACCGCTGGCCGAAACCTCAACGGCTCGCAATGCCGTGTTCTATGGCGATAAAGCCATCGACCGGTCCCCCTGCGGCACGGGAACCTCCGCGCGGATGGCACAGCGTTACGGAAAAGGATTGCTTAAACCGGGTGACGTTTTTGTGCACGAGAGCATCATCGGCTCTATTTTCAACGGGCGGATCGAAGCCGAAACCGAACTGGCGGGCAAGTCAGCCATCATTCCGAGCATCGAAGGGTGGGCGCGTATTCACGGATATAACCACATCCTGCTCGACGAAGACGACCCCTACGTTCACGGATTTCAGGTAATTTAAACGAGTATCGAACGAGTGAGGGGTCTTTAACAGACCCCTCACTCGTTCACCGTGTTATTCACTTTATCGATCTTTCTACAATGCACGTTGGTATTGTGGGCGGAGGCATCGTTGGACTTTGCTCAGCCTATTATTTACAGAAAGCGGGTCATCAGGTAACCCTGTTCGACCAGAATCCGATTGCAGACGGCTGTTCGTTCGGAAACGCCGGTATGATTGTGCCTAGCCACATTATACCGCTGGCACAGCCGGGGATGATGGCTAAAGGTATGCGCTGGATGCTTCAATCGACCAGTCCGTTTTACGTCAAACCCCGTCTCAACAAAGACTTGATGCGCTGGGGCTGGCTGTTTTACCGGCACGCTACGCCCGAGCATGTCGAACGGTCGATTCCGGTATTGCGCGACCTGAGTCTGTTGAGCAAAACGCTTTTTCAGGATTTGGCCAAACCCGCCAGTGATCTGTCGTTCGAGTGGCATGAACGGGGCTTGCTGATGCTATACAAAACAGCCCTATCCGAACACGAAATGGCCGAAGAGGCTGAAATTGCCAACCGTGCCGGTATCGACGCGCAAATCCTGAACGGACAGCAGGTACAGGACATGGAGCCTAATGTCCGCGTTGACGTGCGCGGTGGAATATGGTACCCCGGCGACGCCCACGTCAATCCGGGCGAACTGGTTCGGTCGCTGGTGTCTTATCTGCGGAAAAATAAGGTAGAAATCCGGGAAAGCTGCCCGGTTGCGGGTTTTACAAAGAGGGGTACCCAGATTACGGAAGTAAAAACAGCGCAGGGACCTGTCAACGTCGATGCGGTGGTGGTAGCGGGTGGTGCCTGGTCGGCCGATATGGCGCGGCAGCTAGGGATGAACTTGTCGATGCAGGGCGGAAAAGGGTACAGTTTTATGCTGAAAAACATGACCAACAACGTGCACGTTCCGGCCATCATGCTCGAAGCCCGCGCCACAGCAACCCCGATGGGAACCGATCTGCGGTTTGCGGGTACGCTGGAAGTAGCCGGTACTGACATGACCGTCAACATGAACCGGGTGCGGGGTATCGTGCAATCCATCAACAACTACTACCCGGATGTCAAGGTTGATATGCCAGCGGTTGAAGCCGTCTGGCGGGGCTTACGGCCCTGTTCGCCCGACGGGTTGCCTTATATCGGCAAGGCCGACCGCTTCGATAACGTGGTACTGGCAACGGGCCACGGCATGATGGGACTCAGCCTGGGACCCGCAACGGGTAAGTTGGTTAGCGAAGTGGTCGGCAATCACGTATCAAGCATGGATATTTCCGCCTTCGATCCAAATCGGTTTTAGTGATATATTGATCATACTATTTTGTTTTGTAAATAAGGCATCGATGAGATGCCTTATTCTTTTACCAGGCGTATTCCGTAAACAGGTCCGGCGGAGTTGGTAGGTTTAGCCTGAAGTTTGATGGTAACCGACGTTTTACCGGCCGTCAGGGCAGGCGGAATCGGGTACGAAATATCGTAAAAACGGCTCGCCTTGTACTTGTTCAGGTCTTCGCTGGCAATCTCCTTATCATCGATCAGCACGCTAAACTGACGACCCCGGTTGTCCATGCCCCAATACGTAGCAATCAGGGTATTTTGGGCGTTGGGATCGGTTTTCATCGTGAAAGTCATAAAACCTCCATTGTTAGCCACCCGAAACTTACGGGTATGGTCTTCGCCTGTTTCCAGCTTGTCGCCGGTGAACGTATGGTCGCGTTCGGGCTGCATTTCTCCCAGACGAAGCAAATCGATGGTTCGGCGTTCCAGATCGGCGGCTTCCCGGCGCTTCTGCTCGTACACTGCCTGTTGGTCTTTCCAGCTTTCGGGCGTGAACACATCCCAGTACACTGTGTAATAATTGGATTGAAGGTCGTAAAATGGCTTTAGGCCAACGGTACGCCCATCGCCGGTCTGGCTTGTTTCAAAGGAAAGCGGTTCGTTCGTGGGTTTAATCCAGCCGTTCGGGTCAGCCTTGCTCGTCACAAATACGGGTACGCCCTGCATTGGATCAGGCTCGCTGGCTCCCAAGTCGCCCGCCAAAAGTACGGGACCAACGAAGAAAGCCTGACGGGCCGGGTTATCAGGCATTGGTACGGAGCGTAGTTTGGCCGGTAAAGTCAGTTCGATTTTGTCGCCGGTTTTCCAGGTTTGCGACAGCACGATATACCCTTCTTCCAGTTTGCCCGACACCAGTTTGCCATTAACGGTCACGGCCATATCGCCCGAAAGCCAGTACGGTTTACGAATCCGAATGGGAAACGATTGGTTTTTTTTGGTTTGGACAGTCAATGCTACGTTTGGATCGGTAGGCAGGTTGGCGGTCATCGCTACCCGTAGCCCTTTCTCTACCCAGTTTAGTTCGGACGGAATAAACAGGTTGACGTACAGACTACCATCGGCTCCTTTGAAATAGATGCTTTCCCCGTATTTGACGTGGTTTTCCATGCCTGTACCTACGCAGCAGGTAAACGATTCTTCCTCATCGCTGAAATGCTTCCGCGTACCCATCCTGAGCGGTACGAAGTAGCAAACCATACCGGTCTTGTGATGCTGCGATGCCAATATGTGGTTGTACAAACCCCGCTCGTAAAAATCCATGTACGATGCGTTGGGGTTCAGCGCGAACAGATGCCGGGTTAGTTTGAGCATGTTATGCGTGTTACAAGTCTCCATCGTATTGTCGGTCAGCTTATCAGACAACTGATCGGGCGTGCTCAGGTACTCGTAATTGCTGTTGCCACCAGGCGCATAGGTATGATGGTTGACAATGGTTTTCCAGAAAAAATCCGACATGGCAAAATCCTTTGAATCACCCGTTAATTCGTAGCGCCGGAGCGTACCGATTAGTTTCGGAATCTGAGTATTCGAGTGCTTACCCGGTAGAATGTCTTTCTGAATCGCCAACGAATCCAAGATCTTCCGGTCGTGAAACTTGTACGACAGATCGAGGTATTTCTTAGTGCCCGTCAACGCGTAGGTATTGACCAGCGCGTCATTCATACCCCCGTATTCGCAGAGTAGCATTTTCTGAATTTGGCTGTCATTGAGGTTTTTAAGTGTTTCACCTGTCCAGTCAGCTATGCCTACGTTGACGGCTAAGGCTTTGTCGTTGTGGCAATACAGATAAGCATCGAACAGGCCCGCCATGACCTTGTGCACAGTATACCAGGGCGACCAGGCTCCGTTGAGATCGAACCCCCGCGACCGGATATTCCCCTGTGCTACTTCGGCAAATACGGAATCTTCTTTCGGAATGGCTCCGATGTACCCCGTCTTGCGCGCTTTCTGGCATTCGGCTAGCTCATCGACCATGTAATTGACCCGTTTCAGACATTCAGGATCGTTTGTGGCCGCGTAGTGCAGGGCCAGCGCCGACAGGTAGTGCCCAAGTGAATGCCCGGCCAGCCCCGACGATTCCCATCCACCGTATTTTTTGTCTTTTGGAGCTAATCCCGAATGAACCCGGAAATCCGACAACAGCCGGTCAGGTTTGAGGTCTAGTAGAAAGCGAACGTCGGCTTCCTGCGCGGTTTTAAACGGGCCGTCGAGTACCTTGACCTCGTTGAGCGGAAATGTATAGGCCTTGATCGGAACCGCCGTTTTTACCTTGATTCGAGCATCGTTTTTTTCAGGCAGATACGTCTGGGCTAGTGCGAACGAGTGAAAGAATATTGTAACGGAAAAAAGTAGAGCGTGCTTTCTATTAAGGTATTTACGCGATAAGGACATAGCACAGGTTATATTTTTCGTCAATGAATGGGTCTCTTTTTGTAGTGTCAATGGGGCCGCCCGCACCGCATACTGTGGTGTCGGCGGGGCCGCCCGCGCGGTTCTCAAAACCGACACATCTGGGCAATGGCAGGTGTCGGTTTCTCGAAACCGACACCACGGTCTCGCCGATACCACACCGACAAAGCCAGTAAACCCCTTATTTTTTACGTTTTGGCTCCTCGACGCTCCATTCCAGAATACCGCTGGAAGCTTCTTTGGGCAGTTGGATGACCATCCGCAGGGCCTGGGTCTGCACTGGCTCGAACGTCACCGTGTCGAACGCATCCTTGCTGACTACGTACGGGCTTTTGTTTTTGACGGGCTTCCATTCGCCGGTTGCGGTTTGGTAAAGCAATTTCCACGAGGCCGGAATGCGGCAACCGCCCCACGGGCTATCGTCGAACCAGTACACCTTCGAGGATGCTACCGTCGTGGGTTTGGCAAACGTGTACTGCACCCATTGCAGCGTATCTTTCTTGGGCCACCAGTGGTAATAGATATTGTCGTGATCGTTGGAATTTTTGGGCGTATCCTGATCGTTGAGGGCCATCAGGGTTTTGGTCGGGTAAGAAGCCGTGAGCTTGCTGGTCGAGGCAATGGTGGGCGCGGCTGTCGGTTTGGCTGCGGCAGGGCGGGTCCCCATCCAGACTGCCATCTCGCCCGCACCCCGGTTTGCCCAGGTGTAGTACGGAATGGCCGTAAGCGTAGCGGGACTGGTCTCCAGCTGATTGGTTGCTGTCCGCTTTACTTTTTCAACCTGACCGGTAATCACCTCTACTCCCCCCAGCAAATCGGGTTTGAACTCGGCTTGAAGCGAAGCCTGCGCGGGCAGTACAAGATCCAGTACGTGTCCGTTCGGCGAGTCGGGCCATTCGGCGCAGTACACAATCGGTCCCCGCTCCAGGGCTACCTTACCCTCGTCGGCCTTCACGTTTTTGCTGGCCATTACGCGCCGGATTTCCATCGGTAGCGATAACCGAATCACGTTGCCCGGTTGCCAGGTCTGGCTTAGAATTGCGTACCCATCTTCCAGCTTGTAATCCACTTTTTTGCCATTGATAGTCAGTTCAACAGGTGCTGACGACTGATTAGCAAACGCATACAGATTGCCCGGCACGGGTTGATTACGCGCCCAGCCCGGAATCCGAATGGCTAGTTCGAAGGCTTTTGCCGTTGCCGGATTAACCGTAAACGCAATAGCACCTTCCCACGGGTAGCGGGTTTCCTGGGCTACGCTAAGGGGCATACCATCGAGGGTCACGTTAGCGGTACTATTGACAAACAGGTTGGCATAGAGCCGATTTCCCCGCTGGGCATATATGTAACCCGGCATCGATGGAATAAACCGACAGACATTGCTGGGGCAGCAGGCACAGCCAAACCATGCGCTACGAGCGTGCTGGCCTTTTGATTCGAGAGGGTTGGGATAAAAGAAACGGTCGCCACTTAGCGATACACCCGACAACATGCCGTTGAAAAGCGTACGTTCCAGCACGTCGTAAAACTTCGCGTCGCCGTGCAGCAGAAACAGGCGCTGGTTCCAGTAGATGTTGCCGATGGCCGCGCAGGTTTCGTTATAAGCCGACATATTCGGTAAATCGTAGGCGGGGCCAAACCCTTCGTGTCCCCCCTGCGCGCCGATGCCGCCCGTAATGTAATATTTGTCGTACACGACGTCGTGCCAGATTTGGTCGATGGCTTTCAGATACGCTTTGTCGCCCGTAATAGCGGCCACGTCGGCCATGCCTGAGTACATGTACGTAGCTCGTACAGAGTGACCCACGGCTTCCGCTTGTTCGGTTACGGGTTTGTGATCCTGGCTATACTCCTGGCCCTTACCGCGTACGTCGAGCAGAAATTTAGCCAGATCGAGGTATTGTTTATTCCCCGTTGTGCGGTAGAGCTTCACCAGACCCATTTCCACAATCTGGTGGCCGGGCGCGTAGCTGAGCTTGCCGGGCCCAAAATCCTTCACCAGCAAATCGGCGTTTTTGAGGGCTACGTCGAGCAGCGTTTTCTTGCCCGTAGCCTGATAATGGGCGACAGCCGCTTCAAACAGGTGACCGCTGTTGTAGAGTTCGTGGCTCAGATCGGATTCTTTTTCCCAACGTTTCAGGCCCGACCAGGGGTGCGGATGGGCCGGGTCAATGGTGCGGGCCGTGTACAGATAACCGTCAGGCTCCTGCGCGCTGGCTACGTAGCTAATCAGCGAATCGACCTGCTTATCCAGTTTTTTGTCGGGAAACGTTTGCAACGAATAGCTGGCCCCTTCGATGATCTTGTAGATGTCGGTATCATCGAACGGATATTCGGTGCAAAACTTCGTTCCCGGTTTCAGGTGGCCCGCTACCAGAAAATTATCGACCCGCCCCGTACTGTAGCAGTGCTTGAGAGCAATCGGAATTGTTACATCGTGGTTGAGCCGAATGCGGGGTGCCCAGAATTGATCCGTCACCTTCACCGCCGTAAACGGAACGGGCTGAATCGGATAATCGCCCCCCAATTTTGGTTGAGCCGTACCCGGACGGACCAGACTTACAACGGTTAGCCCGGTAATAAGCAGGCTCAGCAGAGGTCGATGAAGTAGATGCATGAGAAAAAAGGTAACAACAAGCTAGGGGAATTAAACAGCACAACGAAGATACTAGGCTACTTAGGTGCGGGTTTTGCAAAGATTCGCCGGTAGTAATAGTTTATTAACAAATGCAGCTATCAGGCTATTTGACTATGCGGCTAAACCATTTACTTACCATATAATTGACTGGCTAACGCCAGCTGACCCAAAATTTATTCGGCCTAACTGGTTGTTACTACCCACTACGAGAACCCCCGCCATGAATAAACCTTTTCACGAATTTATACCCCGTTTGGGCTTACTAGATGCTACCATGATCGTAGCTGGCTCTATGATCGGATCGGGTATTTTTATTGTACCAGCCGAAATTATCCGTAGTGTTGGCGGAGCAGGCTGGATGCTGGGTATGTGGCTGCTGGCCGGTCTGATCACGGTTATTGCTGCGGTGAGCTATGGCGAGTTGGCGGCCATGTTTCCCCGAGCGGGTGGTCAGTATGTTTACCTGCGTGAAGCCTATAATTCATTGGTTGGGTTCCTATACGGCTGGTCTTTTTTCGCTGTTATTCAGACTGGTACCATTGCCGCCGTGGGTGTAGCGTTCGCCAAGTTCACGGCTTACCTGGTCCCCGCCTTTAGTGATACCAATGTTCTGTTTCGTCTCGGTTTTGTCAATGTGTCGGCTGCGCAGCTCGTTTCGATTGGCGTCATTACCTTGCTGACTTACATCAATAGTAGGGGGGTGAAACACGGCGCGGCCCTGCAAACCTTCCTGACGATTATTAAACTAGTTTCCTTGTTTGGGCTGATTAGCTGTGGATTTATCTGGGGAGCCCGTGCTGATATCTGGAACGCCAACTGGCAGAACGCCTGGAATTTATCGAGTTTGACCTTGTCGGGCGGGGCACTTTCGTCCTCTTCGCTTTCTGGTCTGGCGGCTTTTGGCGCCATCGCCATTGCCATGAAAGGAACCTTATTTTCGAGTGATTCCTGGCACAGTATTACATCGATTGCGGGAGAAGTCAAACAGCCTCAGCGCAACATCGGCCTGAGCTTGGTGCTGGGCACGCTAATTGTTACAGTAATCTACGTCCTGACCAACATCATGTTTCTGGCCGTCGTGCCGCTGAAAGACATTGCCTTTGCGCCCAGTGACCGGGTAGGCGTAGTGGCGGCCGATTACATTTTTGGCAACAGCGGTACCGTGATTATTGCCGTAATGGTCATGATTTCGACGTTTGGTTGTAACAACGGGCTGATTCTGTCGGGGGCACGGGTCTACTACATCATGGCTAAAGACGGGCTATTTTTCCGGCAGGCTGGTACGCTCAATAAAAATGAGGTACCAGGCTACAGTCTGTGGACCCAGTGTATTTGGGCGAGTATACTTTGCTTGACGGGCGAATACAACAACCTGCTGGCCTTGGTAATTTTCGGTGTCCTGATTTTTTACGTCCTGACTATTTTAGGAATTTATCGCCTACGCCAGCGTCGACCCGACTTACCCCGACCGTACAAAACGCCCGGTTATCCTTTTCTGCCCGCTATTTATGTCGTGACGGCCCTCGCGCTGGCGGTTCTGCTGCTCATTTTCGAGACGCGCTACACTCTGCCGGGGCTGGGCGTCATTCTGGCGGGTATACCCGTGTATTACGTGATCGTGCGACGGTAACGAGTTGTGATACCTAACATACAATAGCGTTTTATTCTTATGACTCTATCTACCTTTCGCTTATACACTGGCGCGTTAGCCATTGGCTTACTGCTAGTTGTTCGTACCGGTATCACGGCCCAACCCAATCCATTGATTGGTGTTGATCCACAAACCAGCGCCGTACACCATCTGCTCACACAGTTCTACGCCGATCGGGGAAGCCTGAACCGCTTCTACATTGTCACGGGGTCGCCGGAGCGTCGGGTGCGCTTCCAGACGTTCTATACCGATTACCTGAACCGGCTGGAAGCGCTGAATTTTGACCGGATGAACACCGACAGTCGGGTTGACTACCTGCTTTTCAAGCGTGATTTGGCTGAGCAATTGCACAAGCTAAACATTGAAGCCGTTGAACGAGACCGTATCAACGCCTGGTTTCCCTTCGCGGATTCTCTGTATGCCGTCGAGAAACGGCGTCGTCGGGGTCATCTACCCAACGCCCAGCAGTTTGCCCGCAACCTGACCGATCTTGCCAAACAAATCAGCGAGCTTCATATCAAACTGGATAAAGAAGACAAACCCGATCCGTCGTTGATGCGTCGAGCGGCATCAACGGCAAATGGATTGCAGATCGCGTTACGTAGCGTTTACTCGTTCTACAACCATTACGACCCCAGCTTTAGCTGGTGGATCCCTAAACCCTATCAGCAGGCAGACAGTCTGCTTGGGGCTTACGAGTCAGTTTTTCGGCGTAAAAGCCGGGAGTCGTCTCCCGTCAACGATGAGAGCGGTATCGTGGGCGTTCCGGTTGGACGTGACGAGTTAGTACGACAGTTACAGATCGAAATGATTCCGTACAGCCCGGAAGAATTAATCCAGATTGCCAATAAAGAGTTTGCCTGGTGCGACCGCGAACTGCTGAAAGCTTCCCGCGAGATGGGGTTTGGCGATGACTGGAAAGCGGCCCAAGAAAAGGTCAAAAACAGTTACGTCCCCATTGGCAGACAACCCGAAATGGTTTTGGGCTTGTTCAATGAGTCCGTTGCGTTTTTGAAAGCGAAAAACCTGATTACGATTCCGCCAATTGCCGAAGAAACGTGGCGCATGGGCATGATGTCGCCGAGCCGTCAGCTTGTCAATCCGTTTTTTACCGGGGGTGAAGAACTGTCGATCTCTTACCCAACTGACGACATGAATTACGCCGATAAAGTGATGAGCATGCGGGGTAATAATCCTCATTTTTCGCGGGCCACGGTTCATCACGAGCTTATTGCCGGGCATCATTTGCAGGGATTCATGAATAACCGGTACAAAGTTTACCGCAATTTCGACACACCTTTCTGGATTGAAGGCTGGGCCTTGTATTGGGAAATGCTGCTATGGGATCAGGGCTTTGCCAAGTCTCCCGAAGATCGGATTGGTATGTTGTTCTGGCGGATGCATCGCTGTGCCCGAATTATTTTCTCGCTAAATTTCCACCTTGGCAAATGGAGACCGCAGCAATGCGTTGACTTTTTAGTAGACCGTGTAGGTCATGAGCGGGCCAATGCTATCGGTGAAGTCCGACGGTCGTTTCTCGGTGTTGATCCTCCATTGTACCAGCTGGCTTACATGACGGGCGGTTTTCAGTTTCTGGCGCTCAAAAAAGAACTGGTTGATACAGGAAAAATGACCTACAAACAGTTTCATGATGCCGTTCTGCAAATCAATTCCATGCCCGTCGAAATGATCCGTGCCATCCTGACGAATCAGTCTTTTCCAAAGGATTTCAGGACTAAGTGGCGATTTTATGATCTTAATTAAACGATGACTGGGTTTGTGTCAACAATTAGAGAAATTGTCTTTAACGCTTTAGAGTAGCAGATCAAGAAAATTGAGTTTGAGACGACAAGTGGTGGTGTTCATGGTGATCGTCACTAGCAATTTTACCACTTGATGTGAAGAAACGTCCGTTTTATGACTACTGAGTCGAATCATAGACATGAATTAGATTCGAGCCGTCTGTACTGTTAGGAATTTGCTCTTGTGTCGGACCGCTACCGCCGATCCGACACAACTTTTTTAATTTAATGATGATCGGTAAACGGAGTGAATTGTAACGACTCTCTTTTTTCTGACGAATAATGTCAAGGTGTACCGGTCGGCCGCGTCCAGTGGGTTCACCGTGTGCGTTTAGCCGAGCTGTCTTTTAAAGGCAATGGACCCACCATCGAAGCGCCGTAAGCCATAAAATCGGGCCCGTTCAGGTGGGCTTCAAAAACAGGGAAAAACCCTCCCAGGGGAGGTGCGGATTACGCACAAGCGTCGCTTTTTTGAAGGCTGATTTAGCGGGTGCAATCGCGTATGCGTTTGATCTTAGTAGCATTACCTGAGCCGCTACGGCTTCTCTTCCGCCGATAAATTCCAGACAACACGTTGGGCGTAACCAAAGCATAATACATGGCGTCAAGACTCTAGCCGTAAGTGTGAGGTACGCCAGCAGTATCTCATAAAACATGGGGTAGGGCCTCTCGTTTTTATGGACCTGTGAACACCGTATTGGGCATAGGCTACTAAATTGAGCAGTACTAAGCAAATCGTAAGCAATTTTATGAACAGCTATATGAAATAGAGGATGAAGGGTTAACAGGCACTTACTCAGGAACATCAATTAGGACTATTCGCTTTTTAGGTAATGAACGGGATTCATACAGGCCGCTTTTAAGGCCTGACGGGAGACGGTTAGGGCTGTGATGAGCCCGGTCAGGATAAATGTTCCGGCTAATAACCAGCCGTTGACCGAAATGCGGTGTGCATACTGCTGTAGCCAGCCCGACAACACCCACGCCCCGATGGGCGCGGCCACCAGAAAACCTAGCCCGAGAAGTTTACCGAACTCCCGTCCCAACAACCATAGCAACTGCTCGGTGCGTGCTCCCAGCACCCGCCGGACACCAATCTCCTTTGCTTTAGCTTCGCTTAAAAACGTAACCAGCCCATAGAGACCCAGACAACTCAGGCCAATCGCTACCAAGGCAAGGGCCTGAACCAGACCTGCCAGTAGATACTCGATTTCCGTAAAATGATTCATGATCGTCAGTAGGTCTTCACCGTGATAAACCTCATCTGGTAGCACTTTATCCCACGCCTGCTGGATACCCCGCTGAGCGCTGGATGCCTTTGCCGGGTTTAGGCGAAGCATTGCTACCCGGCTATGCGGAAAATCGTTGATAAGTGTGATGGGCAAAACAGGCTGGTGTAAATCTCCACTACGAAAATCCCGCACGACGCCTACAATAACCCGATCGGTATCTTTCACCCGGATGGATTTACCCACCACCGCATTCGGTGAGGAAATGCCCAACTGCTTTACCAATGTTTCATTGACCAGCACATCATGCCCTGTCGTATCAGTTGGCCGGACGTTTTGGCCAGCTACCAGCGATAAGCCGAAGAGGGACAGATAATGATCATCAATGGCCCGCACTCGTGTTTCAAACGATTCTGGTTCAGTGGCTGTGTGGTAGCTGAATGCCGAAGGACGGTTATAGGGCGACGCGGGGGGATCACTCCCGAATGTTACGCCCTCGACGCCCGGTACACGTAACCACTGTTCGCGCAAGGGTTCCCTTGGTACAATGCCTCGTTGGGGTAAGAAAACTACCTGTATCGATTCGCGATTGAAACCCCAGGTGACTCGCTGCATAAACTGGAGCTGGGTCGAGATGACCAGAACGCTAAGGATAAAGAACTGCATAAGAACAAACTGCCCCCAAATAAGTCCCTGCCGGACGGTAATTCGACCGACAAATCGAGTGGTCAATTGGTTGGTGAGAGCTTTTGCGGGATTGAAACGGGCCAGCACAAGCGCAGGATATAGACCCGAAAGAAGAATAACGCCGACAAGTAATCCCAGAAACCAGCCAATCGCCCGGGGCTGAATCACATTGGCAATGGAAAGATTTGGCCGAAGCATGTCAGCCGCATTCGCCAATGTGTGATTAACAAGAGGTAAGGTCAGTTGGGTCAGCAGCAGCGCGACAATCATAGCCAAGAGAACTAACAAACTGGTTTCGAGCATGAACTGGCCGATCAACTGCCAGCGCGTACTACCCATTACTTTGCGCACCCCCACCTCACGCGCCCGTTTGAGCGCTCGGGCAGTTGCCAGGTTGATGAAGTTGATACAACCAGCCATCACCATGAGTATTCCCACCGCAATCAGGGCGTAAAGGATCGGTCTCGGAGCCATACCACTACGTTGGTGATTGAGTTCGGCCAGGGGCAGCACGTGGTAGTCGAACATACTCGCTTCTTTCGGAGACAGATACTTTCGTCTGATAGCGGGTAGGCGCTGGCGGAGCAGGTTTGGATCGGTACCTTCTCGCAGTCGGACAAAACACATGGCCTGCAAGCCCTGCCAGTCGGCCAAAGCGGATGGTCCCTCAAGAACCGGAATGGTAGCGTAGGAAACGAAAGCATCGTACCGAAGCTGGGTATTAGCCGGAGGGTTTTTTACAATGCCTGTTACCGTTAAGTTCGTTCGATTGTCTAACCGCAAAATCCGTCCCATGGCTGGGGCGTTGTCAAAATAT
Source organism: Spirosoma oryzicola (assembly GCF_021233055.1). Classification (NCBI taxonomy): domain Bacteria; kingdom Pseudomonadati; phylum Bacteroidota; class Cytophagia; order Cytophagales; family Cytophagaceae; genus Spirosoma; species Spirosoma oryzicola. The sequence goes on from NZ_CP089540.1 coordinate 158,970, forward strand.
TTGCGGGCGTAGCGTTCGCTGAGCACAATGGTATTCGGGGTTGCCAGAGCCGTTTTGGGATTGCCACTTACCCACTCGACACCAAACATCTCAAAATATTGGGGCTCTGTAAAACAAACGACACGGGCCTCCCCAAACTTTTTCAACCAACCCCGCTTTCCGTTTGGGATGCTAAGGGTTCTCCCGAAAAATGTTTCCAGCCGGACAGCGCTTTCTACAAAGGCATAATCACGTCGCAATACGTCGGCTAATGGCCTGGGAGCTGCATCAGTAGGCTGTGTTGTTTCATGCTTTATGTCCGTAACAATCCAGTAGGAACGATCAAGGTGCGGATGGTAGCGGTCGAAGCTAAACATGTAATTGACTAGCAGAAATATGACTAGTCCACTAGCTAAGCCAATTGCTAGGCCTAATAGGCTGATTAAATTGACATGCCAATGCTGCCATAAGTGGCGCCGGGCCACCCTGAGGTAGTGAATGATCATCAGAAAAGGGGGTTATGATGAATAGCGGAGTGGTAGGAGCAAGGCAGGGTTAAGCCATAGTAAACAGCTTTGATTTACTAGAGCGACGCGTTAGCCACCAGCGGATTATCAGTACACCCGTTAGACTAGTCAGACCCATTCCCCACGCTGTTTGAAAGACGCCAATTGGTATTGAAAGAGGACGACTAACTACGATGAGAAAACCCATCAGGACCAGGAACGTGAGTACGCTGGATAGTAGCATGTATTGAAACGGTTTTGTCGCCGGACGCCGTTTTTGTCTTATTTTAAGCCTTGTTGTGCGCGCAGTACTACCTCCAAACTCCCGGCTATAAACCTGTCGTAACTGATTCATAGCCTGTACAGTAGCTTGTTGCGTTAATTGGTTATAAGCTGCTGAGAAGTCTTCCCCCTGGTCCATTCGCTGTTCAATCAATGAGGCCATGTGATCTATTAGTTCGGCCTGTAGCGCATGATGCGGTTTGGCTTGCTGGATGTGTTGGACAACTAGGTCGAGTTGAGCGCGAGTTAGTTTGTTCATACGTTAAAGTGATGCTGCTTGAGTTAAGGAAAGGTTATAGTGGGTTATTTGCCAAAGGCCATGTTTGGAGAAGGACGAATAAGAAGCTTAATCAGCTGGATGAATCGTTCAAACTCACCCGCTTTGCGAACGGCTGTTGCACTACCCATCGAAGTAAGCTGATAATACTTGCGTAACCGACCGTCTACCTCTTGACTCTGGGTGATTAATAAACCCTCGTCTTCAAGTTTGTGAAGTACAGGATACAAGGCACCAAAAGTAAGAATTAACTCGCCACCCGTTCGCTCGTCAACCGATTGGGTGATTTCGTAACCATACATCCTTCCTTTTTGCGCCAGTAACTGAAGTACAATTGTTTTGATCGTCCCTCGGATAAATTCTTGGTTAGCGGAGTTCATAAGTCTAGATGATTACATAGCTCTATTATGAGACAAATATATAAAGGAAAATTATATATACAAGTTAAATTTTCGCGCATAGATTATCTATGTTGAAGCGGTCGATTCCTATTTGATCGGTTATATAAGTGTAGCTAGAACGCACTTATGAGTTGCGTAGCACTTCTTAATTCTCTCCAAGTTTTGGAGAGAATTAAGAAGTGCTATTCAGTTATTAGAATCGCACGCACGATTCAGAAAACCGACAGAGGTCAGGGTTAAGAATATGTGGCCCTACGACTTTATTCGCTAATTTCAGCCTATCTATGGAATACACCTAAGCAATACGGAAGGATTTGACAACGGTATAGATTAACTTTTTACATTTGCTATGTGTGGTCACAGTATATATGTGTATATTTGTCCGATTTATGGCATAAATAATTTACAAAAACGCTTAATAGTTAATTCATTTATGAACTTAATGCGTAAAAATCTATATTAAAAACGATATTTGTTCTATATCAATGATTAAACGATTTTCACTATTCGTAGTCTGGCTCTGGGTCAATGCTTGCAGTTCGCCCCCCAATATTGCTCCTTCATCTCGCATTGCCGGTTCTTACAAATTCACTCAGTACTCAACAGCTAGCAAAGACGATCTGGCTCCTGTAGGCTTGGTCACTTTGACAGTGGTTGATGAGCAGCACATTGACCTCATAGTTAAGGGTTCTTCGGGAAAGTCTAAAATTGACTATTCTTACCACAATGTTGATGTCGTTAATGACGAACGCAACTACTTAGGTGAAGATACGTTTAGCTTGATTTACAAGAAAAGTCAAATCGGGATTGTCACGAGTAACGAGCAGGGGCACTATATTTCGTTAACCCCAAAGCCTTATACCACCTTATTGGCTTCGTTACCAGGAGATGAGGATTGGTAGGTTAGTGATCGCTCATAAACCGCATAGCAACTCGTGTTCTATCTGTTTCGCAGGAGCAGTGCTAAACCCTGCCTATTCATCGAACTAGTGGTATCATAAGGCGAAAGCTTTTTCCTCCTTACTTGTTTCAAGAGATCGAATGGAGATTAATCAGACTCTTCATATGAATTCTTACAACAACACGCACAAAGTGCAAACATTATGTCCAATAATTTAACTTTATCGGAATAAATAGATCAATAGTAATTGTGCAATTGTCATAAAAGCTTTTAGAAAGAAAACTGAATAGGTGGCTTCTGCACAATTTTTGGTTTCAATTCTGCTCGAATTATTACCAGACTATTCATTGGCACTAATTCAATCAATAAACGATCTGCTCCAATTCAATCTATCTTTTACCCGCCTGCTTTATAAGCTCATCTATAGCGTTTTACTGATCTATATTGTAGACAAATGATCAAATAAAGTCCTAGTTGTATCGTCAGACGCATAACCTCAGAAAGATTGGCTTTGTCCAGACTATCAGTCATAAATAAAGACTTGTAAATCAGACTTGTGTAGCTCTATCTATAAGGAATTACAAAATTATCCTCCTATCATAGCAGTAAATTAAATCAACAGGCTGTTTTACTAACAGCAGGAATCAATGTCTCGTATTCTTAAAGAAAGCCTACTTACTTTGATGTAAATATTGCCTGACACAGGTCTATCCAGAATGTATACAAATGTATGTGGCACTTAAGTATCATTTATCAATTGACCCACTGTTTCATCTCTACCTATCTATGAATCAACTTAAGACAAAATTTCGGCGAGTTTCGTCCGCCTTATTGCTGTCAACATTTTACCTGGCAACGCTTACCAACTGCTTAGCGCAGGCTAATGGGGAAAAGCCCGTCACCATTCAGGTAGACTTAGCAAAAAGCATGGGACCTCTGAAGCCTATATGGGCTTGGTTCGGTTACGACGAACCGAACTACACCTACATGAAGGACGGCAAAAAACTACTCACTGAATTATCCACTATAGGCAAAGCCCCTGTGTATGTTCGAGTGCATAGCCTACTGGTGACTGGCGATGGGGAGGCCGCGTTGAAATGGGGCTCTACCAATGCGTATACGGAAGACGCCAATGGGAAACCCGTTTACAACTGGACTATCGTAGACAAAATTTTCGATACGTTTATTCAGCGGGGCATGAAGCCTATTGCTCAGATTGGCTTCATGCCGCAAGCGCTTTCGGTGAAGCCTGAACCGTATCGCCATCACTGGAAGCCGGGAGATAACTACAATGATATTTACCTGGGTTGGGCTTATCCGCCTAAAGATTACAACAAGTGGGCCGAGCTGGTTTATCAGTGGGTAAAGCACTCGGTCAAGCGGTACGGCCAGAAAGAAGTGGAGAGCTGGTACTGGGAATTGTGGAATGAGCCTAATATTAGCTATTGGAAAGGAACTGTGGATGAGTACATTAAACTCTACGATTATACAGCCGATGCGGTTAAGCGGGCGCTGCCCACTGCCCGAATAGGTGGTCCTGAGGTAACCGGACCTGGTTGGGAGGGTTCAAGAAAGTTTTTCATTCCGTTTATGGAACACGTAGTCAACGGGAAAAACTACGTAACAGGTGAAACGGGTAGCCCAATCGATTTTATAACGTTTCACGCCAAAGGTGCTCCTAAAGTGGTGGATGGGCATGTGCAGATGAACATGGGCACGCAACTGCGCGACATTGATAAAGGCTTCGAGATTGTTGCTTCTTACCCAAAACTAAAAAACTTGCCAATCATTATCGGCGAGTCCGACCCGGAGGGCTGTGCGGCCTGTTCCGAAGATGTTAATCCAGAAAACGCCTACCGCAATGGCACGATGTATTCCAGTTATACGGCGGCTTCATTCGCGCGCAAGTATGACTTAGCGCAGGCACGGAGTGTGAATCTGGCGGGGGCTGTTACGTGGGCGTTCGAGTTTGAAAATCAACCCTGGTTTCGGGGCTTCCGCGATCTGGCGACCAATGGCGTTGATAAGCCTGTACTGAATGTCTTTCGCATGTTTGGCATGATGCCGACCACCCGCGTCGAAGTAAAGAATGACCTTGCTTATGACTACATCCGGGTGCGGGACGAAAGCGTACGAAAAGAAGCGGATATTAACGCACTGGCCTCTAAAAATGATGAATCGGCAGCGGTAATGGTTTGGAACTACCACGATGATAACGTAGCTGGCCCGGATGCATCCGTTTCACTTCGTTTAAGCGGATTGCCCAACAAAGGCGTTACCGTGCATCATTACCGGATTGATCAAAAATTCAGCAACTCATACGAGGCATGGAAAAAAATGGGGTCCCCCAAAACACCTACAAAAGAGCAGATCGCTGAACTTGAAAAGGCGGGACAACTGCAACAATTTGCAGCACCACAACGCTTACAAGTAACGAATCAGGAGGCTACTCTTAACTTTGCTCTACCTCGACAAGGTGTTTCGCTGTTGAAATTAACCTGGAATTAAACCCCGGTCTGTTGGCTACACGATACTTTACTTCTCTGATTAACTGTATTATCGGTTGTCCTGCTTAGCTGTTAACCAATGAAAACGGCTTCAATGCAGCACCTAGTACGATTGTACGAATGGGCTGGATTGAAGCCGTTTTCAACGAGTAATAGGCTTCATTTGTCACCGGCTAATTGGTGACTAATAAGCCTACAGACGCATAACGTTCGCTGGCCCATAAACTTCGGTTTGTGTATCGCCTTTGATCCCGATCACTAGTTGATTATTGTACCGAAAGCGCCTACCTTCTCGATTTTGGTTTTGCTACTATCGATCGAGATACATAGGCCCATTGACTCGAGTTGCACAACAATTGTTTTTCCCTGTTGGGAAACCATTTCGCCCTCTTGGTCCATGAAGACCCCCGACGTAATTTTGAGTCGATCAGCTGGTTTGAAATCAATTACTTCGAGCGCGTCATGTTCAAAGTCGTTCAGCATATTTTTTATTTGATCAATTTCGTGCTGTTTGACAATAGCCGGTTTTTTCAACCAGTACAGGTAATTAACTACCCCAGGTACACCAAAAACCAGCGAACGCTGGCGCTCCTCCAGATTGACAAAGCAATACGAGCGAAACAGTGGCTCCTCGACTGTTTTTATTCGATCCGACCAACGCCGTTTCGTTATCCGGAGCGGGCAGTATACTTCCAGCCCAAGTTGCCGTAAGCCTTTTGCGACTAATTTTTCTGATTTTGATTTCGTGTAAAGAACAAACCATGCCATGCGCGTTTTTGGATAAAGAGTATCACTCGTTTTATTTTTTAGACTTCACTTTTCTGTAGAAGGAGTAGAACTAAAGCCCGAACAGCCTGCCAATTTATCTAAAGGTGGTAGAGCCTATAGAATTAATAGATTTAAAAGCTGCGCAGCCGCATCGCCCTCCCCATAAATTGGGTTGAAAGTGATGCTAGTAGGCCCTTCAAAGGATTGAAAAGCCTCTATAATCTGAGTTGGATCAGCGTCACAAAGCACCGCGGCCCCCTGATCCACTATTTCAACCCACTCTGTTTCTGCGCGTAAAATGATACACGGTTTTTTGAAGAAGTAGGCTTCCTTCTGAACACCCCCCGAATCGGTAATAATTAGTTTGGCATGCTGTTCGAGTACGATCATTTCCAGGTACGATACCGGTGGACACAGTTGTATAGCTGGGTGATTAATTATCGACTGATGTAGTTCGGATGATAGGAGAGCACTCATCTGTTTCAGCGTGCGCGGATGCAACGGCATAACCAGATTGATACGATACTTCTCAACTAGTATCAGCAGGGCTTCAAAAATTGAATTTAATCGACTAGCATCGTCGGTATTGGCATTTCGATGGATCGTTACGAGCACATACGTTTCCGGCTGAACGCCCAAACGTTCCAGTATATACGTTTTCTGTTTAGCCAGGTCAGCAAAATAAAGTGTGTTGTCGTACATGATGTCGCCCACATTAAACACCCCAGGATTATCGATGGTGTAAGGCGGCTGATTATCCGTCCGAAATCCTTCCCGGATCAGATTATTTACACCGGTTTGCGTTGGCGAAAAGAGGTAGGTAGATACATGATCGGTTAGGACGCGATTAATCTCTTCGGGCATGGTTTTGTTGTACGACCGGAGTCCTGCTTCGATGTGTACAATGGGAACGTGCACCTTAGAGGCTGCAATGGCACCAGCTAATGTCGAATTTGTATCGCCGTATAACACGATAAAATCGGGACGCTCAGTAACTACAATTTCTTCAATACCCTTGATCATTCGGCCAGTTTGCTCGCCATGATTGCCTGAACCAACACCCAGGTTGTAGGTTGGCTGTGGGATAGCAAGTTCGTCGAAGAAAACGCCCGACATATTTTCGTCGTAATGCTGACCGGTATGAACCAGAACTTCAGTAATCTGATGGGCAAAACGCGTCCGAATAGCGCGGCTGAGAGCTGATGCCTTAATAATCTGCGGCCTGGCTCCAATAATTGTTATTAATTTGATTCCCAAAACGCGAGGATAGGTTATTTTACGTAGAAGTATTGCTTGACTACATTTTTGGTCTTTTGAAAAACCAGTTCCTGCAACCAATAAATGGGATTGTTATTCCAGCGCTGCGGATGAAACGTAAACATGACCTGACTTGAGAGCTGTTTGTTTTTTAGTCCAGCAATCAGATCGGCGGTGCTTCTGAACGGATGATTAAAACCCGCATTTACTTTGTCCCGAACGCTTACCTTGTGACCGTCCCATCGTCTACCCGTATCGGTCAGATAGGCAACCTTCGAGAAATCAACGTCCAGATACGGTTCGCCCACTATATCGAAGTCGCTGTATGAATAGGTTTTCCAAAGATCTTTGGAATCATACTTCGACATCGGACTTCCATGCATGCATATAGTGGACACTGGGGCCAGTCTGCGTAAGGCTGTCAAATTTTTCTCGAAATCCAGAATAGCTAATTCTTTGTTGCCCTTACAGGTAGTCAGGCACTCATAGTGGTAACCTACCTCGTGTCCCATATCAGCAATCTGCCGAATAATTCGGTCATTCCAGCTGCCGGAAGTTGCCCGAAAATAATACACACCCCGAATGTTCTGGCTGTGCTGAATCTGGGCGAACGCCAATGAGTTTTGGGGCATGGCGTCTACATCATGCCGAAGAATGAACGTATTGGGTGTAGGATTGCGTAAAAAGGCTTCGAGTGTTGAAAAGCTATAGCCAGCAGCCTGCATGGCCTGAAGCAGTTCGGTGTACATGCGGATTGTAAAGTCCATCGCTGTAGGTATGCTGATTTGCTCACCGATAAGCAACTTCCGCTTTGGCTTCGGCTACACTTTGTGGATAGTTTAAGATCAGTGCTGTTAAAAAAGAGGTTAAGTCAACTTTATCGGCCAGCATACTTTCTTTACGATCCTGCCACACCGCCTTACTGTCGCTATTCAAAGCCAATTCTTTGACCGTACGCATCATAGCCGGAAAATTGTCAGGCTGGAAGGAATAGCAGAGTTGGTATTTTTGCTCGATCTCGTTTGGAATCGACAGTTGCCCGGCAAACGTATTGAGTTTTATAGCCGGTGTACCCAGCAAAGCCGCTTCCGTAGTCATGGTCTGGCTATCGCCAACAAAAAGCGTTGCGTAGTAAAGAAGGGTGTGTATTTTCTCGGGTGAAATGGGCAATTGATACAGGGCCAGCTCCGGCTCAGTGGTTCGTTCTGTGGTGATAAAAACCCGACCGAATCGTTTCAGAAAGTCAACCAATTCAATTTTCTGGTCAAGAGTCAAGCCTTTCGCCCCTCCGTCGTGGTGGGCTTTGAACGCATTAAATCGTAACACAAAGTAGGCGTCACCAGGCGTTAACCCTAGTTCGGTCAAAACGTCAGGATCAGGTCTGAATCGATTGGGATGTAGGTACGCCAGTTCGTGATAGCTCGGATGAGAGATGCGTTGTTTTCCTCGGTCTTCGTGAGCCAGCGCGCTGGGAGTGAGGATGACATTGGCGTATGACGTGAACTTACCAAAGATAGGCGTAGCTACCAGATCGTCGTCGTCGAGCGCAAACGACTTCATGACGGTTAGCTTCGATACGACAGGCAATACCATCGATATACCGATACCGTAATCGATTCGTCGGCCAAGCACAATGCCAAGCACTTTCAGCAGGTGAAAAAACTCATAGACGTATTTCCACAACAGGTGATCTTTCTTGCGGCCCGTGCTGATGTAGGGAATATGGTACAGATCCAGCAGCTTTGTAATTGATTCAACGTTTTTTGACGTGACAATGACTTTGTATCCCCTACTTTTAAGCTCTTTTATAAGATGCTTAAACAGGTGTACATGAGCTGGATGATTGATGTCAACTAAAACTTTCTTCATGGGTGGGTAGTGGATGCCGCGTAAAATGGTGCAGGCTTTGGTTAATGATTTCTAAATCGCGCTGCGTTAAGCCATAGTGACACGGTATGGTCAATAGGTTGTCAACAAGTTGTTCAAACTGCGGGCATTGACCAGATTGATAGCCAAATTCCCGAGTCCAGATTTTGGCGTGCTGAAAGTGTTTGGCACCACCAATGCCCTTTTCCCGCAAGTAATTATATAGGTCGTTGCGGTTTTTACACAGCAGGACTACAACATATGCATTTTCCTGCGCTGATTTGTTTAGTACGGTAAAACTTGATCGGTTGTGATCGATCAGGAGCCGGGCGTTTTCGCGCTGCGTTGCCGCACGTTCGACAATCCGACTGATGTAAGTTGGCAACCCAGATGCTACGCTACGGTGAGCTTTTTTGAAACGATCAGGAAAGGCTGAAACAGCACTGTTTCGCTTACTGACAATCGTTTCGCTCACTAACCATTTCTGAAGAATACCACCCATTCGGGAATGGACCGCAGCTTTTAGGATTCGTTTGCCAATTAAAGCCAATTCGCTCAGCAGACCGGGCTCAGCTAGTTCGCTCACCATCTCCGCAATACGTCTGCCGTAGACGTGATTATTTACGACCAGTAATGCTCCACTTCCGAACGACGGAAACTTGCCATCACCAAACGAGAAAACGGCGCAATCGAAAAAATTTCCGACAAGCGTACCATCGTAGTAACTTAAGAACGCGTGAGCACAATCTTCAATGACAGGCAGGTTTCCTACAATTTGTCTGATCTGATGGATATTAGCGGGTTTCCCAAACGTATGCGTTACGATCAGTGCATCCAACTGTACTTGTTTACATTGTAGGTCGTTCGTATCAATAGTCAGATGTTCGTCAATATCGATAAACAAGGGTTTATACCCAGCTGCAACAATGGCCGACAACACCGATGAGCAGGTATATGGCTGCACACCTACACGGGCTCCCGGTACAAGATCAAACGCTTTGAGCGCTAGGAAAATACCCACACGTGCCTGACTAACGAAATGAAGCGTCGCTTGCGGAAATAACGCGTTTATGGTTTCATAATTTGTAGGCTGCTTGTCGATTAGCGATTGAAGTGCATTCCAGAAATCACCCACTGAATACGAATAATTAAACCGTGGGATCATCGTTTTACTGCTCTCCAAAGCGTAAATAATTTGTTCGCCACTGCGAGCAAAGCAGGGTAATGGTTTTTCTCATACCGACCATGATTGATGAAGCTGCCGCCAAATTTCTTTTTGTAGTCCCGCACACCATAGGGCACATCGGGTTTGCCAGCTCCCCCGAAGTCGAACCAGGAAAAACCGTTTTCTTTTCCCCACATGAATACTGCCCAGGGTAATAGATCATTCGGATACTTGCTGTAATAGCGGCTGTAGGCTCCGGCATAATAATCGTATAGCGTGTCGCCACAAGCCAGACAGAGGACGCACCCGATGATCTGCCCTTCCCACATCGCCGTGAAAAGGCGAAGTCCTATCTGATCGGTTGAATGCTGCCAGATAGCGTCAAAATGGCTGTAATTGGGCAATGGCAGTTTTGCCCGTTGGTACACTTCGGTGAGTATTGCGTAGCATTCGGTCAGCGCTTCCGGATTTTTATTCAGTACAACCGTACAACCTTCTTTTTCGGCCCGTCGGATTTCGTTGCGCCGTTTGGTATGCACCTGTTTCCAAAGCTCATCTTGCGGGTACGTCAGATCAACTAAAATGTTCAAGTGATCATCATAGCGAAACCCAGCCTCTTCAAACACAGACTGCACGGAATTAGTATCCTGAAAATTACGCACCTGGGTATACAGGCTCTTTAATCCGTACGTCCGGTAAGCATCCAGCAACCCCTGCGTAATCACTGCGTTGTTATGAGCAACCACTGGACCACCAATGATTAGATTACGGCTGCTCAGAAAACGAACAACCGGCAGACCAAGCTGCAATTGTCTATACGCAAGCAAAACACCCACGATTTCGTTTTCCTGTCTGGCAATCACGTAAAAAGGTTCAGACCGTTCTGAGGACCGGCATACATTGAAAAAAACCGGAGACTGAAAATAATGAAAGCCGGGACAGGTCAGTAAAAACTGAGTTATAGCCTGTTCGTCTGTTGGGGTTAACTTGCGTAGCAGACTATACTGATACATGCGGTAGTGGACGAAAGCGGTTCGTCGCGCTTTGTTATTCAGGCGTTGATGATGCTTCGTACTTACCCTGCTTACTAGCCGGATAATTCTGAAAAAACGATGTCAGGAATGCACTGACGTTAATCTGATCGGCAAGCATCTTCTGCCGCTTTTCCTGAAAGATTTCCCCTAAATTATTGGTTGTCAGTAAATCATAGAGTTTAGACAACAACCGATCAGGTTGTCCGGTTGTAATCCCAAACGTTAATCCGTACCGATGTTCCAGTTCGCTTAATATAGATATTTTGCTTGTAAAACCGCTGTACCGTATTGACGGTATGCCTAACATTGCCGCTTCGACGCTCATACTCTGACTGTCTGATATCAGCAACGTTGCGTAGGCCAGGACATGGTGCATATCAGATGGATGGATCGGCAATTGATAGGCTTTATACATTTCCGCAAGCTTGCCTTCTGCACTGATCCAGACTTGGTAGCCATAGCGATTCATAATTTCGTGAATGATTTCATCAAGCAACCGTTGATCAATTCCCCGCATACCAATATCATGGTGGGCCGCCAAGCGGGAAAGTCGGATAAGTACGTATTTTTTTGTAAGCGAGTACGTGGCCAGGACAGAAGCGTCGGGACTGAATACAGTTGGGTGCAAATAGCCCAGTTTCATATAGCCTCGGTAACCAAATTTCTTTGCCCCCCAGTTGCCTACCTCGCAGATTTCCGGGCACAGAATTGTTTGGGTAAACGGATAAGTCAGATCGGCTAATTTTTTGATAACTCCATAATCGTCTTCAACAATAGTAATCCGGTTGATGCGAAGCAGTCGGCCAAGCTGAGCGATGGCGGCATCAGTTCCAATCAGTAAGTCAGGTTTACTTCTGATCAGCACGGGCAGCATGATGGCCATGCGCTTCAACAAACTAATCAGCATCGCTAGCCTGGAGTGGCCACGCTCGACAGGCAGAATGTTGCGGTGGGGAATACCGTCTTTCTGAATGAGTGTCTCCAGTACATCCTTACTTCTAATTAGCACGGTCACCTGATTTTCATTCTTGGCCAGTAAACTGCGGATGGTTTCGCGCATGGCGAGGTACTGAGCCGGATGGCCAAAGTAGAAAAGAAATTTCATGATTGACGGGATGAACCCAGTGCTTCATTAGCCATTACAGTCATCGGTGTGAACGCATACAATCGGCGAACAAGTGGTCTTAAGCCACTGGCAAGCTTGACAATCAGACTGTAATTCGACGGATAATCGAACGTATTTCTAGCCACTGCTGACCAGATCTTTCCGAAAGCGTCATCGGTTAGCGACAGTTTTTTCTGCACGTAGGCGCGGGTTGCTTCCAGTTCATGATCCGGTGCAAACGGCTTATTCAACTGCGCTAGTGCCTCGTCACGTGTGATAGCGTTGCTGAGCACCTGTGCCGACAAGTTAATCTTTCGTTTGTCGATGCCAAACTTACGCGGCAGCCAATAAGCCATGGCGAATTTTGTAAACAGGTTTTCGTGATGATGGCCTCCGTAGTCTTTCCAATCGTACAGTTCCATCATCAACTGCCGGGCATCCTGCTTTTTGTAATCCAGATAGTAGTATGGGCGAACATCTTTAACACCTTTGATCAGTCCCGAATAAGCCATACGGGGTAGTGTCAGCATCGGGTACGTTTTTAGTGGCACGCCTGACCCATACCGCTTGTGAATATAACGTAACTGCCGGTCGTCAGCGTAAGTCCACTCTTTGGGTTGTTTGCCTTCGGACCGAAAATCGTTTCCCCGCAAAATATATTGAATACCTTCAGCCTGCGCTACTTTATACATGCAGGCTTTAATAGCCAGATCAGTAGGCGCATCAATCCAGGGAATACCGGCTTTCATATATGACCGTAGAAGATCCTGAATTTCTGCGTAGTCGATCACGTAGGTTTCGAGGTCGATACCCAGCGCCGACGTCACTTTATAGATATTCTGAACCGCGATTTCGCTGCTAAATCCGTTATCGAGATTAACGGCCAGAGGGCGCAAGCCGTACTGAATAGCAGTGTGCAGAAGATATGAACTATCTACGCCCCCACTCACGCCTACCACACAATTGTAGCGTTGGTTATGTCCAGCCTTTTTGATTGCCGTAACGAACGCATTCCACGTAGCCAAACCCTTTTCACCACGTGGATAGGTATCCATCATGGTTTCCTGCAATTTGCAAAAGTTTGATACGCCGTTCTCATCAAACGTGATACCCGGAATTGTTTCATCCCAAACGCCTTTGGTACAGATTTTCATGCCAGATTGAAAAGATTTACTAATTCGTCGTTTTTCGGGTAATTCACCAGAACAGCTTTGCGAGGACCATGATAGACAAACAATGACCCAGCCGCTACGGCTGACGCATGGGCTTCCTCGACAGCCAATTTAAAATCAGCTAATTGCCCGGCCCCGCCAGCGGCTACAACCGGAATGCTCACGGCAGCAGCTATGGTACGCGTCAGGGTCAGGTCATATCCCTGCATCATACCGTCATGCTCAATGGATGTTACCAGCAATTCACCCGCGCCATTGGCTTCCATCTGCTGTGCCCACGCTACCGGATCATGACCAGTTGCCCGGCTGCCACCTGCTGTGTATACCTGCGCTTTTCGCCAGAAATTTTTCTTTACGTCGATAGCCACCACGATAGTCGAACTGCCAAACTCATCGGCAGCGGCTTTCACGAAAGCGGGGTTTTGTAATGCGTATGTGTTCAGCACTACTTTTTCGGCGCCAGCGTTAATCAACTCTTTGATTTGTTGAATGGTCTGAATACCTCCGCCCACCGCAAACGGCATATTCGCTTCATCACCCACTTGCCGCACAAAATCCAGATCGATGACGCGATTTTCTTTCGTCGCCAGAATATCGACCAACACTAACTCATCGGCGCGCAGGTCGTTAAAAATCTTAACGGCATTGATTGGGTCACCGACGTAAGTATAATCGCGAAACTTCATCGACTTGACCAAACCTTTATTTCGCAGCAACAACAGCGGTATAACACGGGGCCTAAACATTCAGAAAATTACGGCATTGATTGGGTCACCGACGTAAGTATAATCGCGAAACTTCATCGACTTGACCAAACCTTTATTTCGCAGCAACAACAGCGGTATAACACGGGGCCTAAACATTCAGAAAATTTGCGATTAGTTGTTCGCCCCAGTCGTGACTTTTTTCTGGATGGAATTGTGTACCGTAGATGTTCTCTTTCTGGATGGCCGATGCAAACGCGTAATCATAGGTGGTTAGCGCCAGTGCATCCTGCGGTTGCCGACAAACCACGTGGTACGAATGGACAAAATAAAACATGGCTTCCGGCGACATATTCGCGAACAGACCCGATGTTTTCGCCGTCTCGGCTGTGTTCCAACCCATATGCGGCACTTTGTAGGTCAGGCAGTTACTAACAGCAAATCGCCTAACGTCAGCATCAAACCACCCGAGCCCCTCAACGTCACCTTCTTCGCTCCAGCGAGCCATCAGCTGCATGCCAAGACAAATACCCAGAATAGGCGTGCGCTCGATAATCACTTTGTGATTCAACGCATTCCATAGCCCCAACTCTTTTAATTTGCGAACGCCATTGGCAAAATGACCCACGCCGGGTAGTACGAGTTTATCAGCTCGAGCCAGTACGTTAGGGTCCGACGAAATGCGGACATTAGCCTTGAGCCGATCAAACGTTTTCTGTACCGACCGCAAGTTACCCATGCCGTAATCAACAATCACAATCAGATCGGACGGACTCATTGCTACGCTTTATGAATGTTATAAAGGGAAAGAGCGTATTTGTTTTAGCGACTAAGACACGCTAAATCCAAAATTCATTGTACCAAATTTGGAATCAATTAACGCTCTGTTCATTAGTCGATCGCCTTCAAACGAATGTCTTCCGTGCAGCCATCTACCGTTTTGCACAATATATCCTTGACCATTATCTAACTTGAAAACATGTTGGCACTGATAAACTAGTGTTAAGAACACGCTCAACGCCTGAATTATTTCTGCTGAAAAATAGGCTATGTCGTCATAGCGGAACCGTATGTACTTACTGGCAGAACCCTGGCTATTAAAGATAGCCGAGCTATATTGGTGACTGCCCCTACCAAAAATCGCTCCGTCCGGCTGTTCCAGCAAACTTAATTCTGAAGGAAAACGGTTTTTCATTACATCATATATCTCTTTACCATCCGCCAGAATCGTATCGCCACCATGCGCAGCGGTTTTTATACAAAGCAGAGACGTATAAAACGGAGGATCAGCTACCGTTGCCCGATCTGTATGAGGCACCAGATTTTTGTCGGTGAGACCGGGTACGCCAGGTCTATCGATGCCATCTACTTTATGCGTAATCTGGGTCAGACCGTTTACGTCGGCGTCGGGATGATTAAAAAGAGGACCTATTTTACTACAAAGATCCAGAAAACAATCTATCTCAAAAATGCCATTGAACGTTATAATACCATGCTTGTCTAAAGCATCAAGAATGCTTTCTTCGTTCGCCTTATCAACGTCGATAAGATGCTTGAGAAAGAAGGAGTCCATTATAAATAGTTATCTATAAAGTGAATGAATTGTAGGCTGTTCTGTACGAGATATTCGGTGTATTGTTACCTGTTTCATTAATCAAGACCTTCTGAAGCGACCTGAGTGAGCAATTACAGTTGCTGGTAAACAGCATTGATTTGTTGCGCGATGAGTCGGCTATCGAACTGCGGTATATGTTCTCGTGCCTTAATAGGCTGCGGATTGTTCAGCACTAGCCGCAGTTTATCGGCCACATCGACAGGATCGTAGGTAGTGATATAACAGCCTTGAATTGACTGAATAACAGTACGGACATCTCCCACATCGGTTGATACAACGGGACAGTTACAGGCCAAGGCTTCTTTTACAAACTGCGGTGATCCTTCCCAAAATGAGGTCATCAGAGCCGCATCGACAGCCGTCATTAGGATGGCTACTTCCTGTCGGCTATAATTTTTCAGCTCTAGTAACTCGACGCTATCATCATGGAGCAAGCCAATTGCCTGTTTCGCCAATGGATAATTTTTGACTGCTGTAGCAAAGTTCGACGAAAATAGCACGTAGCGTTTATGCGGCAAAAGACCCATATGCTGACGGCTCTGTTGCTTGGGTCGTGGCCTGAATAGTTCGAAATCGACCCCGCACGGAACGACAACTCGTTTACGATGATCCGTAAAAATGGCCTTCTCAACCAGTGGCTGCGTAATATAGATCGTTCGGTGGCTTAACCAATCGACTAATGAGGACACTCCACGCAACACGGGTACGACGATGTCTGATCCATGAAATGTGGTCACAACCGGCACCTTTCGTTGAAGGTTAGCTAATAAACCCGCCACCGCTACGTGAGCATGGATGCAGTGATACATTTGACTATCAAGCTGTTGTTCCAGGGCGTTCAGGCACGACAGGTAGCCCGTCAGTCCTTTCCCTTTGATAAAAAAATAATCGAACTGGAGCGTATCGTTCACCTGTTTCAGCGCTTCCACCTGGTCGTAAATGAACGCCTGATGTTTCTCGAAATTGAAATTCAGT
The DNA here is from genome assembly GCF_021233055.1 of Spirosoma oryzicola. Lineage (NCBI taxonomy): Bacteria > Pseudomonadati > Bacteroidota > Cytophagia > Cytophagales > Cytophagaceae > Spirosoma > Spirosoma oryzicola. The sequence continues at coordinate 175,484 of NZ_CP089540.1, forward strand.
GCGTTGCCGCTGCACACAACAAGAATACGCATAGCTATGACCGTCCGGCTATTTTGAACCAGTTCCAACCAACAATCAGCAGAACGATAAATACTAAGTAGGGCTGGTAATATTTTTTGTTTCTCTGGTTCATCTGTGAAATACCATAGGCAGCAAACATTAGCAGAAAAGGCAGCAGAGGCAGATGAAACCGCTCCGACAGCGCAAAACCACTTGAGGCTAGTATGAGAATATACGAAGCAATGAACGCCAGTAACAGTACATGTTCGCGTAGTTTTCTTTGCTTGAACAAAGTAATGAGCGCTACGAAAACAAAGAAAGCATACACATTTCGGGTGAAGTAAGCGCCGGCCAGCATCATGGCACTCTGTTGCTCAGCAATGTTGACTAACGTGGGAAAGGGGGCCATAAGCATCAGCGGCAGAAATACACTGGTGGAGCCATAAACGGCCAGTTTGTTGTTTTCCCCTTTCGCTCTGTGGGCAGAGAAATTACGCATCTGGCTCGAAACGTTATTGCTACTATTCGCCAGGTATTCGTTTACATTATCCGCCAACGGTGTGGTTGCCAAGAGCATAATTCCGGTTAATAGGATGAGTACTAATCCGATCCGTTTGGCTAATCCCGAAATTCGACTTGATGTAAACAAAGCCGCTATGAACATTGAAGCGATCAGGCAAGCCGCCAGTACTGTTCGGAAGAAAAACAAGACGATAGCGAGCAAGCTGAGCAAGGCAAAATCAGCAAGTTTCAATTGGCGCGATCGAATAACCCGATCACCCAAATAAATAAAGCTTACTACCACAAAAACCATTTCCGTTTCTTTCAGGTGCAGGCCGGTATAGTAAATCAGATTGGGAACAAGCATGGTCATGATACCAGCCATTCGTCCGGTCGCTTCACCAAAGTTATTCCGAGCGAGTTTGTAGGTAATGAGCGCCCCAAAACTGCCGATCACTGCTTTTAGTAGACGGGGAATCAGCAGGTTTTCGCCTACTATGTAATAGACAAGGCCCAAATACATCGGATAACCCATATCCGAGTAATTCTTACCGATATACGACACGTATTGACTCCATTTGTTATCCTTAATAAGACCGAGTAACCAGAGCGCTTCCCCGTGATACCCCTTTGCATCGCCGGCTTCGAACTCAAACGGTTCGCCCAACATAGTGGTATAGAAAACGTAACTGAAAACAACCCAGACAATCCGAATCCAAAGCGAAGTCCGGAAGAGTTTTTTTTCAAAAACGGCGTTCGAAACATGGCTCCATCGCCGGGTCAGTTTATGAAGAAAAAAGAAAAAGCAGTAAACCTCCGCAAACCCGAACAAAATCCACAAGGGTGGTAATAATCGACTAAAAAAGAAAGCTGAACAAAGCAGAAAAGCGGTAAAAAAAGCCGTAATGCTTTTTTGCGTAAAAAATCGAGGTATGTAGCCAAGTAACGCTGCTGGAGCTCGCATGGAAATAAACAAAAAGTAGAGCGTTAATTGTACCCTTCAGCTTTTGTACAAGTTGGTGAGTGTTGCTGCTATGTGACTCCAGCGGTACTGCTCCGCCTGAATCAAATTGTTTTGACTAAAGTAATCGTGAAGTGGTTTGTCGATTAGTATCTGTACAATACTACGAGCGAAGGTATCAACATCACCATAAGTCGTTAGGAGCCCATTAAGACCATGGTTCACTACGTACGGAATACCCCCTACGTTGGTCGCTACAATGGGCTTACCGAGTGCCATTGCTTCACAAAACACAATACCCTGCGACTCTTCGTGCGAATGCAAAATAAAAAGGGCAGCCTGTTGCAGATAGGCCAAAAGCTGGTCCTGGCTCGCATCGGTAATAACGTGTACGCAATCCAGTAGCGCCAATGTTTCAATCAAGCGGATCAACTTCTGATAGTACGCTTCATCGTTTCGAAAGCCAATGATATACAGATGCTGACCGGGCAGGGATGTCCGCACCTGCCCAAACGCACGAATGGTATACTCAAATCCTTTGCGTTCCGAGATGGACCCAATAGAAACAAGGTGTTGCTCCTGCTTGCCTGTTGACGGCTGGTAATAGCGTTCGTCAATTCCTTGCGGAACAACCATCAACTGTCGACAAGGCAGCAGCCGGTGTCGTTGTACCCATTCTTTGACGTAATCGGTGTCGACAACTATCTTCGCTGTATTGTTGATAAGTAGCCATTCAATAAAACCGTAAAGCCATTGCTTCACTAAAAAGGTTTTACGCCGGTTGCGTTCATAGGCTTTCTGGTATTCTACATTGGCTATACCATGCACTGTTACCACGTAGTTACACCCCGACAATCGGAGATATATTGATATCAGAAAAACCAGCAGTGTCGTACCGTGCAGGTGGCACATATCCGGTTCATAATTTCTGATTTCGCGAATCAACGTACCAACCGATAATACCGAAAGTACCGTATAAGCGTAGCGGTTAGGGAGTCGTACCACCTCAAGGTTAGCCGTCGAATGATCACGTTCAAACACCAGGTATTGTTGATCAGGATAGGTAATTACTTTTACGTGTACGTTTGGCTGTTGCGTTAGTGCCTTGGTCAGCCCATAAACCGACGCTTCCATACCCCCTTTAATCAGGTCGTAGCTTTGCGGATAGACGCCATACTGAATTACTTTATACACGTGTATTACCGGAGAGATTTGGTTATTCAGACGACAACCAAGTGTTTTGTCAGCAGGCGCTGTAGAACAGCTCTTGGCTGAACGTAATCGAGGTAATACTGCCGAGCCCCCTGTTCGAGCGATTCACGGTAGGTTGTGTCGGACAGCACGTGCTCTACAGCCTGCCGAATTTCGCCTTCTGAGCCCAAAACAAAATGAACATGCTTACCATTAATCAATTCAAAGGGCAATTCGTTGACCAATGGCGTTGTTATGATGGCTTTGCCTAGCGCCAGGTATTCAGCGAGTTTCCAGCCATGACATAGATCCCAGGCAGGCGTATTAAAAACAAGCACCGACTGCTTTGTTTTGGCTAAGTACTCTGTTTTAGGCAACCATTTGTCCGTTACAAAAGACTGAAATAGCGGATTCAAGTTTCGCTTCGTGCTGTAGATAAAACCAACCTCATTGTGTAACCCCGATTGCTGCGTGATAACCTTGTAGAAATTGTAGCGTTTTTGGTTTACAGTCTCGTCGTTCCTGATCCACTCATCACTATTCCACAACGTATTGAACGAAAAAGCGTAGTCCGGTTTCACTTCACCTGGACTGTACTCAGTGATCGGTAAATGCCTGATTTGTTTAGCGTAACCTGATACAAACCGCTTCGTATAAAGACCGGTCCGAAGCATATTGACAAAGCATAACCACAGCGTAGGAATAAGACCCCATATTCGAATACCAAAGCTTGGTGGAATATTAACTATTTTCTGCTGATCGTCCTCGAACAAACCCGCCCGCAGATTTATCTTCCCGTAACAGTCGCACCAGCAGTAAGCAACCTGGCTGATGGCCGAAACATCATTGTAGTCGATTGTGTAGCGGATAATGATATTGTCCTGCTGAACCACAAAGTTCAGATTTGAATCGTCGGGCAGTTCGGAAAAATAGTGCTGGTTAAAACGTACATTCGTTCGACCAAACAGATCGTACAACCCTTTGATGTAAAAGGCGCTGTACTCGATGTTAGCTCTCGGATCGATATAAACACGCGGCATGAAAAGAAATTTACAGGGTTGTAGGAATACGACGGCCCAATCGCACAAGTTTCTGTTTGCTTCGAGCTCCTATTTTCATTAGCCTGAAATAGAGTTGCAATAATAGTCTTGGGGTTTGATAGGCCCACCGGTAATAAACAGGTTGCTGAGGAAAGTCGACCTTCGCCAAAATCGCCTGTACTTCCGATTTATATTTATTGGCTAAATAATACGGCAGTAGTGTACGAACCCGCAGACCGTCGAGCAACCGTTTCATCGCTACTGATTGCTGCTCGGCAGCTTTTAGGTAATCGGCATTGAAAATAAAATGAGCATCCGGATGATACAACTTGTACCCCCCAATGGCGCGGCTTTGGGCAATAACGTCTTGATTGGAGTAAGCCAAAGGCGTGTTCAGATAAGCCACTTTCCCAACTAAAGCCAGGCGTATCCACAGATCGAAATCTTCGCTAAACCGGAGGTTAGGTTTGAAGCCACCAACGTCTAGAAAAGCCTGCTTTTGAACGACCACAAATGAACAATTAAGCAATACGCAAAACTGCGAACTATACGCCGAGATATAGTCTATATAGCCATCCCTGAATGTTTCGGTTAAGCCCTTCGGCTCAACTTTGCATCTGCCGTGTTTGACATAGTAGTAATTGCATCCAAACAGAATAGCCTCGTTGTATTTCTGAATCAGCTGTGCCATTTGCTCCAGAAAGGTTGGCTCCCACCAATCATCAGCATCCAGAAAAGCTACGTACTCAAAGCTAGCGACCAAAACACCCCGGTTGCGAGTCACAGATACACCTGCGTTTGGTTGGTCAATGAGCTGAATTCTAGCGTCATTATAGCGAGCCACTCGTTGCCAACTGTCATCAGTAGATCCATCGTTGATGATAATAAGCTCAAAAGTTGGGTAAGTCTGTTGTAAAACAGACACCACAGCCTTTTCAATGTAGTCGGCTTTATTGTAAAGTGGAATGACAACCGAGAACATAGGCTCTGCATTTAGCTTTTTTTCACTGTTGCAAGGTGTTTCAAGCTTAAGTGTGCATCCGCCAAAACAAGCCTAACTTTTGAACAACGACGTTGACTTTAGTCGACAATTTTTGTTTTTCAACCAGCTATTAGCTTCTAAGCTTTCTACGCGAACAGTTTATCAGTCCAGAACAGGACTCTGTACAGATTGACAACCAAAAACCAGGTGAACCGATTGGCTTTTAGACGGCCTAAAATAATACTATCCGTAGCAAAACGCTCGTAATCAGCCAGAATGCGTTGAGGTAATTCCTGCTTTAGCACAGCAGCTCTTTCGTATTGATCCAGCGCTTGGTTTAAGGTACTAATGCCTGTATTGTCGAACCAAACTAAATCGATATTGCAGTATGCTACCTGTTCATTTTGCAATCCAACGGCAACGAGGTAGAACTTCCAGTCAGAGACTATCTTAAACGACTCGTCATATAGACCATACTTATCAAAGAGCGATCGTTTGATGTAAGCTGAGCCGTGAAAAATTGTGCCTCGGTACAGGTCCAGAAACGTAATTGGCCGACCGGCGTAGCTTTTTTTAACTACCCGTTTGTTACCAATGTCTCTAATTTCATTACCGTACACAATGCTGCAATCGCTGGGCATATCCGTCAGCATGCGTTCAGTTACCTCAGAAGCAAGCAAATAATCGCCTGAGTTCAAAAACTGGCAATAATCGCCCGTCGCCTGCCTTATCCCTTTATTCATAGCGTGATAAATACCGCGATCCGGCTCAGATACCCAATAACTTAAGCTCTTTTCGTACTTTTTTATTATGTCGAGGCTACCATCTCTTGACCCTCCGTCAATGACAATATATTCATAATCTGTTGACGTTTGCGTGATCACACTTTCAATCGTTTTTGCTAAACCAACCGTATTGTTATAGTTTATAGTAATGATGGATAGCCTAGGCATATACATGTACACTTACTGCTTTGACGCAGAAATGCGACTATAACTCGTAGTACTTTGAAAGCAGCCGATGTATATATTGGTCAGGTTGCCAGTAGCTTTCTTCTACATCTAGCAGCTGCTTAATATCGGTGCGAATGTCGAAAGATATACCTTTTTCAACTTGCTCATACACCGCACGCTTACCTATATACGTCTCAATAGCTTCAACAATTTGAAGCGGTTTTACAGAGTATGGATTGACGAGAGTAAGTATTCGATTTTGATAGGACCCACAGAGAACGGCCTGTTCGACCGCCAAATACAGATCATCAAGGCCAATCAGGTTACGTGTTGCGTGTTGCCAAATGGCAAATGACTTGCCTTGTTGAATATGCTCCCAGAAATAATTCATAATGGTGTGTCGGTTTCCCAATCCACCAACTACGTTTGATGCCCGAACAATCAAATAGTTCGGTGCCCAAGTGCTTATCAGTTGTTCAGCGGCCAGTTTATGAAGTATGTAAGGACTGTTTTTTTCCGTTGGATCATTTACACTCGCCGTACTGAAGTATACGAACAACTGGTCGGTCAGTTTGGCTAGTGTTTTTTCTAAGAGTACCCGTTCTCGGATGTAGGGTGCCGTACGAGTCTCTTTTGAGTTCGACACGCCAGAGGCAAATAATACAATATCAGTTTGACCTGTATACTTCCTAAAGCGTTGCGCAATCATACCGTTACCAATGACGGTGGCTGGAGCTAACAGCGAGTTAAATACCTGGTTCATGTCTGTATCAGTTGGGACATCCTCTCGAGATAGCTTTCGTTGCCACCGTACATATTGATCACGAAATTTCGACTGTCTTGTCGAAGTTGTTGTAACTCGCACTCCGATAGGTTCAGCAGATAGTTGATACCAGCCGCTAAGTCCTGAGAATCATTATGCTTGGCCCGGTAACCTGTCTTACCGGTATAGACTAAATCACCACCAATACCTGTTTCAAAAGAAACGACTGGCGTCCCACACATGACTGCCTGATTAATCATTGTTGGTCCAGAATCCTCCAAAGTGGGGCAGACGAAAAGATCAGCAGCCTGATATGCCTTTATAAGTTGCTCTTCGGTTAGATTACCTACCAGCTTAAACTGAGGACGCTCTTCGGATAGTGGTGCCGACCCAGCAACTAGATACGTTACATTTTTCGCTTCAATGTGTTCTAATGCATTAATTAACAAATGCATTCCCTTTCGTTTTTCGACTAGTGAAGTAGCGCCAAAAAATACGACTCGCTGTTTTTCGTCAATGTTAAAAAAAGCTTTTGCATCCGACTGATTCCCTGGTCTGTACTTGGTTTCATCGACAAGGTATCCCGGTAATTTTATAATTGATTTATGCTTAAACAAGGCAGAATTTCTAGCTCTCTTCAGGTCGTTATCAGAAAAAACCAGTAGTGTCACGTCATCGGGAAGGTATTGTTTTTTGAGCGCTAAATTCTTTTTTGGAATCGCTTTGATACTTGCTTTCAGCATCGCCGGACAACCGCTGCAATCTGTTTCGAAACCTGCACAATCCCAGGGATAATGACATCCCCCCGTGATTGGAGCGTTATCCAGCATCAAGATGTATACTTTGGCACCAGATCGCTTTTGTAATTCATGCAACGTCTCAGCATTGATAAAATCGCTGACCCAATGAACAATAATAACATCTGGTTTAACAGGTAGCAAAGCCAGTATTTTACCGGCTGTTATCGTAGAAAACCGATCATAAAGTGTATAAAAATAATAGTCATTTGCTGTATCAGATTCCGTGTACTGCTGCTTTGCTAATTTTCTTTGCAGTTTGGCGATAGGTTTTTCAAGACCTTTAGGATAGGGTATCAGATGAGGATAACTCGTCTTCACATCCATAACAACCAGATACGTATTACAATCTGTCTTTCTCAGGAGATCATTGAAATGTAGCGTAAACTTGCCTGCACCACCGTAATCAAAAGCCGAAAGATTTAGTACTACTTTTTTCATTAATCAAACCGTTGATGCTGTTAAAATCTTGATCAGTTTAAGGGTTACCCTTTTAAAAGTAGTGCGCTTTTCCTGGCTAATAAACCGCTCAAACAGATACCAGTCAAACAGCTTATCCAGCTTTTTTGCAGGTGCCTTTAACGGGAGGTCCATACGATATAAGGGAATATTGGCTAACAGATCGTTTTCGTAAAACGAGTGCGTTGCATCAGCATTAAAGCCTATGTTCTCAACTAAGTTAACGGCTGGAACGGCTGTCTTTCCGCCGTTTACCCATCTGGCAAAAGCCCACTGAAAGTCCCAGACGTCATCCGGTCTTGTCGCCTGATACTTCGAAAATTCGGTCTGATAATGGTTGAAATACGCTTGATTAAATAGCGTGTTTTTCACCTTTTGCTGGCCGGCAGAAGTGTCCCAGCCAGTCATCTCATAGTCAAAGGTGTTCCAGGCTCTTCGCCAGGTAGCCCACCCCAGACTATGAGCCATATAACTAAAAAAGTAGCTGCATTTCTGGTAACCCCATTTTCGTAAGGCATTGGTACCCGTAATCATATATACCTGTTCATCATGCCTGTATTTTTCCAGCAATGATTGACAGTACGGAAAGAAACTGGGGTCTGGTACACAGTCGTCTTCCAGAATAATACCTTCTTCAACTTGCTCGAAAAACCAAGTGATTGCCTCCGCCGGACCACGGCCACACCCCCGGTTTTCGGTTCTGAATAACGTCTTAACTGTACAGGGCCAGTCAATCTGTTCGATTACTGCCCGCGCAGCTTGGCACCGCACTACATCCGTCGGTTTGTCGGGGCGTGGGCCATCACCAGCTACAAACAGGTATTGAGGCTTTGCGGCACGAATGGCGTCGAATGTTCGCTGGGTGGTGTCGGGGCGATTAAAAATAAGTAGTAAGATAGGGATCTCGAACATATTATTGGTCAGACTTACGCGCGAACAATCTTTGCTTCAAAGCGACTATTCCAACCGCTCGATCATATATGAACTGTATTGTTCCATAAAGCAGTCCTTTCGATTTTACCCACTCCCACATGCTTAATTCAATTCTTTTGACCATCCAGGTTTCATAATCAGCTAATACCCGTTCAGGAACTACCTGTTGAAGAATCTGCCGGATCTCTTCCTGCGATTGAACGCTATATTCAGGTCTGTTCGAGAGGCCCTCCAAATTATAATCGGCAACGACGAAATCAAGCATAGCGACAGAACATTGATGCGTAATAACGGACCGAATCCAGAATTCGTAGTCACCGTGGATCTTGTATGTTTCCCTATAATTACCCAGCCTATCGAAAAGCGCTTTTTTTATGAAAGTTGACTGGTGTGGAATCGTAGTTTTATAAAATGAATTGAATGTTATTTCTCCAGTCGGTTTATACGTATGAATGATGCGTCCATTTTTTGATACATGACAACCACCAATCAATAAATCAGCCGTTTGTCTTTCGTTAAAACACCGTTCAAGAACCTGCTCATCTACGAACCAATCCCCCGAATTGAGAAAAAGACAGTATTGCCCCGTTGCCCGTTCGATGCCTTTGTTCATCGCATGGTAGATACCTCTATCGGGCTCAGATACCCAATAACTAATCGCATCAGTATAGAAGTCAATTATTTCGTGACTTCCGTCATTGGAACCACCATCTATTATTAAAAACTCGAAGCTCGTAAATTTCTGATTTATAACACCTTGTATTGTTTGCTCTAGGCCTGCCCGGTTGTTTAGGTTAACCGTAATAATTGACAGGAGTGGCGCAGTCTTCATCGAAAAAAATAGCCTTCCACTTGTAGCAGTTCGCCTGTTTCATAATTACGATGTCCACTATCGATAAGTTTTAGCTTATATCCTTCCTCCCGCAGCAGATTTATCATTTCCTCCATTAACGTTTCCCCTTCATACATTGGCTGAAGCGAAAGTTCCATCTGGAATCCTTTGATTTTGTTGAACGACTGCCGACTTCCTTCAAACACCTGTCGCTCAAAACCCTGCGTGTCGATTTTTACGTATAAGTTTTTGCCAGGTCTGTAATACTGATCAATGATTGAATCAATTTTCTGTACACGAATGGTTTCCTGTCGAGTGTAGACGGCGTCAGGAGCACTTTCAATATGCACGGGCAGCATATCAAGTATTGAACTACTGTATGAATTTGTCGACACATTTATTTCAGTAGAACCATCATAATGACCTATTGCACAATGCACCGTTTTCCAGTTTGGATCGGATGCCACATTCGTCTGTAGTTGCTGGTGTGTATCAGCAATTGGTTCAAACGAGACAAGTTCCCCTGAATAACCTAACGTCCGGGCTCTTCGTCCAAACTGTCCAGTATTGGCGCCCACGTCAAAAATTAGGTTAATCTGGAAGGCATTTATTAAGTCGAGCCACTGCCGGACAATCGGGTCCGTTGGCAGATGCAGGATGTCGTAGCCGAACCGCTGGGCGACGTTCTTTACTAATTTTCTCACGAAGTACGCTGATTAAAAAAAGTTCGCTGTAGAAAACGCTTCAAGCGGTGACCAAACACGCCTACGCGGATAACGCCCGTACGTTTCAGAAAGTGATAAACCTGATATTCTCGGCTTTGTAACCACAGTTGGCTCTGGCTCTCAAGGGCACTAAGCTCTTCATAATCAGCCATGAATAACGGATATCGTTGTTGTAGAACATTCAATTGCTCTCGGCGCGGCAACAAGGCTGTGTTGGGGTTGCAGCTTATTCCGTCCATGTTGAAGTTCGCAACTGTAACGGGGTAATGCTGGTACGAACAACCATGAATGAGTAGCGCTTCTAAAAAAAACAACCAGTCGGACGTGATTTTCAACTGTTCATTGTACAAACCAACGGCGTCAAACAAACTGCGCCGAATAAAGGTGGCTTGATGAGGCAACGTACCCAGAAACAAGGTTTTAGCAGTGAGCTTATCGGGTGAAGGGACGAACCATTTAACCGCGCTCGTCTGGGTATCGTAAAAATAAATGTCACCTGCCACGATGTCGGCTTTCGGCTTCTTGGCAAAGACAGTTGCCAGCGTTGTTGACTCCACAAGCCAGTCACCCGAATTTAAAAACAGGCAGTACTCACCTGTAGATGCTTGTATTCCTTTGTTCATCGCATGGTAGATACCCTTGTCGGGTTCGGATACCCAATACGCCAGTTTATCAACGTGTGATTTCACTAGTTCAACACTACCATCGGTGGAGCCGCCATCGATTATAATAAATTCATAATCAACAAATGTCTGATCGAGGAGACTTTTAATTGTTTTAGCTAATCCGTCAACATTGTTTAGATTAACAGTAATAACCGATACCAAACTCATAACACACAAGACATCTGCCAAACGCTTTTCGAATGATGGGGGTCTTGGTAGCAAAACTTACCAGTAACATCCGTCTTCAATCAACGTAAATTTTTGGGGTCTTTCGCTATCCGAGGGTCTTACCCAATGGTCATTCATCAATTCGCGACTACCATCGTACTTCTCCCAGCGCTTGCCTCTTATGCCGAAAAGCATTTGGGTAGCCCCGCCTAAGTGAATACCAATTTTATTATTTCGTTTCGCATGAGCCGCTAAATGAAACCCGTAAGCACCGCATCCAACAATAGCAATGTCATAGTCTCGCTGATCCATTTGTGCTTTCATGTAGTTGAGCGATTGAAACCAGTCAGCAAACTGCGTTTTTGATTGACCAGCACTTTGCACAGCCTTTAATACATCTAACTGTAAGTCAGGTAAAACGCGCTTATCGTCAAATAAAAGATGGCGAAGCAAGTACTGCTTTCTGATGGTGTCCTCAAACGGATGAACTACCAAAACCTTTTTCCCGGCCAGCACTTCGCTCCAGGGATTTTGATGATAGTAAGGCTCAAGGTCCGGCAGCTGCACTTTTATTACATGACGAAGTTCGGGGGTAAGCAACCGCTCGCGGTATAGCCAAGAACCCAAAATATCTAACTGTCGTATATCCTCTAACACTAAGTTGGTGTATCGGTGAGCGTTTGTTAAACTGTACGGAAAGAAGCCCGAAACATTTATCATATCATCGATAACCCTATTTTCCCAGCCGAATGCTCGGATCTGGTTACGAACATAGTAAAGCCTTTTTCGAAGCCACCAGCTCTTTTCTTCTGTTATAAGATACGTTGTCAGGAATGCAAGCTCGGTTGCTCCAAAGCGGGCAACCATCAAAGGTTTACCCGCAGTGATCCGTTCTTTAATTAAGTCAGACGCGACCTGCCCTCGAAACTGGGCATCTTCGAAATGGTACGATACACCATCGTACGATCCGTTTTGAGGATGCAGGTTATTAACTAGTATTTTTAATAACGACAAGGTTTTTCGCTCAACCACATTCATACTCAGCTATTTTACAACCTGTCAGCGCAACCGCGCGAATCGTCAGGCAGTTTGTTTATAACGAATTATTCGCTTTATCAGCCTTTTGAATTTCTTGAAACGGGTATCAACATCCATAGCACCAAATAGCGTGTTTTGAATGAATTCATCAGCTTCATAATTACGCTGAATTTTGCCTGGATGACGTACCGGAAACGCTAGATCATGAGTGGGCACATTCGCAAAATAATTAGTAGGGTCTTTCGAATGTGTTGCGTCGGGACCATAGCCAATATTAGAAATCAGGTTTGCCGCCGGTATAACCGCAAGTTGATTTCGCTTCATGCAGTGGTAATGGAATTGGATGTCCCAAGTATCATCCGGTTTTTTTTCATACGCCCAATCGAAGAGTTGTTTCCAGAACAACTGGTATTTCTTTTCCCGAAAAAGTGAGTTTAGAAATCTCTTCTGGTCCAGCGTTGGCCAAGATGCGATATGGTATTCATAAGCGTCCCAGCTTCGTTTCCAGGTTGCCCATCCGTTGGTACTCGGAAACAGCGAGAAGTAATAGTCAGCCCCTAGCTGCATAGGCTGTACTGGTTGGAAATTGTTGCCCGAGATGATTGAAATTTTCGAATCGTACCGGTATCGTTCGAGCAGCTCCGCACTAAACCGGAAAAACGCTTCATTAGGCAAACAGTCATCTTCGAGAATTATACCTTCATTGACATGTTCGAAAAACCACGATATGGCTTTGGATGGCCCACGCCCGCATCCGATATTCTGGTCGAGAAATCGGGTATTAACCTCACACTCCCAATCAATCTGCCCTAGCACCCATTCCCGCACATATTGACAGGTATTCACTTCGCCTTCTTTATCAACCCTGGGGCCGTCGGCGGCAATAAAAAGTTGTTTTGGCTGCTGACTTCGAATAACGTTAAAAACTCGCTTGGTCTCTTCTCTTTTATTGAAAATGATGAACAGAATCGGTACCTGCATAAAAACAGCACGTTAGTAATTCTCTTTTATGAACCAAACGCCAGAAACGTTTTACGCCAGAAAATTTCGGTTAATACCAATCGTCAACTCGCCCGTGTTGATGAAGTCGAACCCGTAATCGGACAGGCATTGATAAATGGTTTGACGACAATCGAACTCGTCATGGATTTCGAGTGCAATGCTCTTCGTATATTTCAGAAAAGTAGGTTCAGCAAAGAGTTCTTTTTCGGCCCCTTCGATATCAATTTTTAAGATATCAATACAATCAAAGTTATACTGTTCCTTGATGTGCATTATGCTATAAGCCGGTACGACGTGGTTTGTGTTTTGCTCAACTTCTTGAACCCGACGAGACCAGCTAAGTTGATCTCTAAAATCGTTAACTAATGTTAGCTGACCATTGTGACACCAGACCGCACCCCAAACACAGGTTACGTTTTTTTGGGTCAGATTTGCCGTCAATACGTTGAAATTATCTATATCGGGCTCTACACTAACAATAGAAGCATTCGGGAAATAAGCCGAAAAATACACTGACGTTAACCCGATATTACCGCCTGCGTCTATGATAGAAGCCGCGTCTGCCCCAAAATGATTTTTATATGTCTCTACAACCGGTTTATATTCTTCCCAGCCAAGTATCTGTTTAAAAACAGCCACATCACTGCTATCAGATCCAGTTCTTAAGCGAACGGGTGTGCTGTAAATACCAGGAAAGGATATTGTAATTGAAGATTGCTCCTGTTGACTGATATACCCGTTCGCCAGACGAAGGCAATCGAAGAATTCTAAATCCTGAAGCTGCTGTTCTGACAATTGCAGACCAGCCCTTTTTCTGAGCAATAACCCAAGCATGGCAGCTGCCGTTGCGGGATCTAGCCGTCTTATATCCAGAATTTTTTTGACTTGCTGAATCAACCTATAGTAAAAGTTAAAGCTGTAAACATCTTAACCAACCTAAACAAATTCCAGGAATACGCTGATGATCAGATCTTATTGCTACTTTTTGTCATTAACAAACACATAAACGAGCCATTTTAGTAAACGAGGTGGGTTTTGGTCTGACGCAAAATAAGGCGCGTGTAAATTCCCAAGCAGGGCGAAGAAATCTAACGCGACGATTGGGCTAAAGAGTTGTTTGTAATTTCCAATCAACCAGCGAGCAACCCGTTTGGCTACGCCCACATTGTCTTTATAGATAAGTTCATACCTGTTGTTAGTCAGCACTTCATTATGTGCTTTTATGAATGACTTGCAACCGGCGTAAGTCTGTTTTTTTAAATACTTAAATGTGCTTTTTCTTGGCTCAATATTATGATTGATCACCAAATCAGGTGCCAAACCAACATGCATACCCTGATCAACAGCATGAAAAACGATCTGCGTATCTCCTCCACTTGAAAGAGATTTGCCTAATCTGTCAGTCAGTGTATATCGTCCTTTTTCTACACTTTCTACGTAGCCTGTGAGTATGTTTTTGTCAATAAGCATTCCTGTACCGGCAGGATGACAGATAGACCACATTTTCTCATTCGAAAAGATTACGTTATTGATATGCTTCTCCTGAAACATGTCTTTTCGATTAGCAATCCAGGACTGGATACGCGGGTCAAGCAGCCTAACATTTACATGTCCTGGCCCCCAACATTTTACAAATGGATATTTATGAATCAGCGTATAGGCGTGGAGCAGATAATCGTCAACGGGTTCATTGTCATCGTCCAGGAAAAGTATCCAGTCGCCTTTACTTTGGTTCAAACCAGTAATTCGGGCATTAGTCAAGCCGGCTTTAGATTCCCTGATAATGGAAATATGTTTTTGCTCGGATAAACTCTTCTTGAGTAAGAAAACATCGTTGACGAAAGGCTTACTCCCATTATCAACAATCAACCACTCGTAGTCGAAACGCGTATCAATGCGCAGTGCGTTAACCGCCTTGACGAGTTTTACCAGAACAGCAGGGTTAGGGTTATAAGCGCACGTAATAATAGAAAACAGCATGAAGCCAGTTTAAATAACAGACTGATTGTTTGTCACATGGTTCATGCTGTTCTGTATACAGCTAGCGCTGATAGCAACCAAGGTCTGTTTGGACTCAACCAAAAGAAAGTTATGATTTATCAGTTGCGATATAATGCTGTCTCTTACATTGAACTCATTATGTATTTCTATCGCTATTACCTTCACTTTATCGAGAAAATCATTTTGTTCACTCACCTTAAACAACTCAGCTTCAGCACCTTCTATATCTATCTTTATTAAATCGATCTCGTCTAGATTGTTATGCAGAATGATTTCGTCAATTGTCATTGTATTCACTTCTGCGTAGGAGCCAGACTTGTTATTAGATACGGCGATTGCCCAATCTTTGCCATCCCTAAAATTTCTGTTGAGGTAAATATTTTTTTGTGTACTCCATATAGCTTTTTGATACAGTACAGTCTTACCATAACCTGATAAATTCGCTTGAAGAGACTCAAAGTTTCGTTCGTCGGGTTCGGCACATATGAATGTGGCGTCTGGAAAATTTTCCCTCAAATAGATTGTAGCTAACCCTATGTTGGCACCTAAATCTATTACCGTTCTTATCGAAATTTTATTTAATCGTATTAAGTCAACTAACTCCGAGTACTCTTTGTAAATAAAAAGTTGCTCAAACACCATCAAGTCGCTTGATGCTTTTCGTAGCGTTATGGTATGGCCATTCCTAGTCAATCGAATAGTTGACGCATCCTCAACGGCATCAGAATAGTACCCCTTAAATTTTGATAAATCATCTTGGCTCGAAAAAGGCTCCATTTTAGCTGCCAGATATCCAAGTTGTTTAGCTACGAACCTTCGCAGTTTACGGTAGACGTTCATGATACAATCTGGGGGCTACTCTGGTGTACTATCAATTTGGAGTCGGGTACGATATAACCGTGATCGGCTGTATGCGGAAATGTTCTGCCCTCAGTTGGTGAACTGTATATTGTAAATGATGTAGCAAATTCAACCCAATCCAGTGTCTCCGTATTATGGCTACCAATCCAGATGTTTGTAAAATATTCACCGGGAATTAGTTTAGGCAAATCAATGGTGATAAAAAATCTATTTGTTTGCGCTGAATATGGAATCAATTTTCTCAGTGTAGGCAATGCTTGCATTAAGGCTACTCCCTGCTGATTGACTATATCAACCGCCACAAAAGCATCTTTATGCATATCGTTACTGACATAGTCTATGTCTAGCGAAAGGATACGGTTGGTTAAACTTTGCTCTACCCGAAGAATACTAAGTTTACTGTTTTTTAGCTTACCACTTCTTTTATTCCGCATCCACACATTTCCTCTGTTTCTATCCTGATTCTCAAGGTATTTATTGATGCTTTCATCGACATTCCCAACGAAACCAACAGTTCCGTTACTAATAATAACTATTCGGTTGCACAAAGCTTTTACCGCTCCCATGCTGTGGCTTACGAACAATACCGTTCTCCCCTCATTGCGGCTTACCTCCTGCATCTTGCCAATCGCTTTTTTTTGAAACTCATCATCCCCAACAGCCAGAACTTCGTCTATAATCAGAATCTCGGGGTCGAGGTGGGCGGCTACGGCAAAGCCTAAACGAACGGTCATTCCACTCGAATAACGCTTGACGGGAGTGTCGATGTAACGTTCGCAACCCGAAAAGTCGATGATTTCGTCAAGTTTAGAGCGGATTTCCCGCTTGGTCATGCCAAGAATAGCTCCATTCAAAAATATATTTTCGCGTCCAGTCAGATCAGGATGAAAACCGGTGCCCACTTCAAGCAGGCTACCGATACGGCCATTAAAGTCAATACGACCGGTAGTTGGCCCGGTTACCTTCGAAAGTATTTTAAGCAGCGTCGATTTACCCGCTCCATTCTTGCCAATGATGCCGAGCACTTCGCCGGGCATTACCTCGAAATTGATGTCTTTCAACGCCCAGACGTAGTCACTGTTAGCTTTCGTACTTCGGTCATTGGTATCACCTACTTTTAGAAATGGGTCTTCCTTTCCCCGGACGCGGTGCCACCATCGCTGTACATCATCGCGTATGGTTCCGGTTCCAATTGCACCCAGCCGATACTGTTTAGACACATTTTCTACTTTAATAATTGGTTTCATACACGAAATCAGCCTTATACGACATCCATGAAATTTTTCTCAGTTCGATTAAATACCATCAGTCCGAGTAGAAAAGAGATTACGGTAAAACCAATGGAGTAACCGAGTGAGCCCCAGGAAAACGTTCCGGTCCCAAAAAAGCCGTATTTAAACGTTTCAATGACTCCAGTCATTGGATTGATCAGCATGAGGAGCCTGTATTTTTCAGGAATAGCCGATAAGGGAATAATAACTGGTGTTGCATACATCAGCAATTGCACGCCAAATTCTACCAAGTATTGCAGATCGCGGTAACGGGTCGTCATGGCCGAAACCAGCATCCCTAAACCCAGACCCATTGCGCCCATGATCACAATAAGTAGGGGCAACAACAACAGGACTCTGTTGGGTTGTAACGGACTGCCATCAGATGCGTAGAATGCATAGATCAGAAGGAACAACAAAAGACCAATACCGAATTGAATCAGGTTACTGATCACAATGGATAAGGGGGTTACGGCTCTCGGAAAGTATACCTTTCCGAAGAGAGATGCATTGGCTGTAAACGTATTCGAAGTGGTTCGTAAACAGTTAGAAAAGTAGTTCCAAGCTGTTATTCCCGCCAGGTAGAACAAAATCGGGGGAACACCATCGGTCGAAAGGTTAGCCATACCGCCAAAAACGATAGCTAAAACAGCCGTCTGAAAAATGGGCTGAATGAAAAACCAAATAGGTCCTAAAATCGTCTGCTTGTATTTCGCCACGAAATCGCGTCGGACGAACAGCAACAGCAGATCACGGTATTGCCAGATTTCAGCCAAACGCAAGTCGAGTAAGCTGCGCTGGGGCGTAATGGAATGAGCGTAAACTGGTTTATCAGCGTTCATATCAGCCATTGATTGCCGCATCATAGCCGACTAGCAAACGTTGTTTACGCGCCATCGGATGGTAATCACTGCTTAACCGGGCAAGACTGGCATTCCGGATGTTATGTACGATATCAATGGAAGGGTAAGCTTCGGCCAATCCAAAGCCTTTTCCCGCCAGAATATTTTCATAACTCTTCGTATGTAGATCCGTAAATCCGTCGCTAAATTCGATTTCTTCACCTTCCAGTTGGAGCGAACGAAACGTGCTTTTATTGGCAACTTTCACGGCTTCGGGCAGGTTATCGTAGTCGGTGCTCAGAAACCAGCGAACCCGTGCTTTAGCCAGCTCTAGATACCCAGCGGCCGTGTTTTCCTCGTGAACGTGAACACGGTTTAATTTAACCGGCCCAAAAATCCACGTAAGCATGTCAAAAAAATGCACCCCAATGTTGGTAGCTATACCGCCCGATTTTGCCGGATCTCCTTTCCAGCTAATGTTGTACCATTTGCCACGACAGGTTATGTAAGCCAAATCCAGATCATATATCTTGTCGGCTGGTCCGTTACACACCCGTTCTTTGAGCGCTATGATGCTTGGGTGCAACCGCAATTGCAGAATGTTATTGACCTGCTTGCCAGTTTCGGCTTCCATTTCGGCCAGTCCATCAATGTTCCACGGATTTAATACCAACGGTTTTTCACAAATAACGTTAGCTCCGTTTCTTAGCCCAAACCGGATATGTGCATCGTGCAGGTAGTTAGGACTGCAAATACTCATGAAATCAACCCCTTGACCCGATCTGTGTAGTTTATCAATGTGCCTGTCGAATCGTTCGAATTCGGTAAAAAACTCAGCTGCTGGAAAATAACTATCCATGATGCCGACCGAATCAAACTTATCGAAGGCTGTAACCAGTTGATTGCCAGTATCCTTGATGGCTTTGAGATGGCGGGGAGCAATAAAGCCTGCCGCACCAATCAGGGCAAAAGTGTGCATAGAGGAAGACAATTAGCCGTAATCAATGAAAACTGTTTGTATTAATTAGATCGGATGGACAAGTCCGTTTGTTAACGCATAGCTTATTGCACTTTCGGGGCAGGTAGCTCGGCCGTCTGGGTCGAAAGTGAGTCGATGACCATATTCGCTTACCCAGCCTACCTGCCGGGCAGGATTCCCAACGACCAACGCGTAAGGCGGCACATCTTTGGTTACGACTGCTCCTGCTCCCACAAAAGCGTATTCACCAATGGTATGACCGCAGACGATGGTAGCATTTGCGCCAATACTCGCGCCTTTGCCAACGTGCGTTTTCAGGTATTGCCCCCGTCGGTTGATAGCGCTGCGGGGGTTATTTACGTTGGTAAATACCATGGACGGTCCAAGAAATACATCGTCGTCGCAGGTAACTCCCGTGTATATGGATACGTTATTCTGAACCTTCACATTCCGGCCAAGCACTACCTGCGGTGAAATCACGACATTCTGTCCAATGTTACAATCTGCACCAATGATACAACCGGACATAATGTGGCAGAAGTGCCATACTTTGGTGCCTTCGCCAAGCTGACAACCCTCATCAACAACAGCCGTTGGATGGATCAATACAGCATTTACAGGCTCAGTTGAAGTAGGTAGTGACTGACTCAGTAATGTATTGGATTTGTTCATTCGATAACTCCGTGTGGATTGGTAATGAAATCACTTGCTTGCACAACTCTTCTGTTACGGACAATTCGCCGACCACCCGACCTAACCCCTGATACGCTTTCTGCTTGTGCAGCGGCATGGGATAATAGATCATGCTTGGAATTTTCCGATCATCTAAATAAGCTTTTAGTTCATCGCGTTCTGCTGCCGGTACCTTGAGCGTATATTGGTTAAAAACGTGCGTCGAGCCAAGCATCCGGTAAGGAATTTCTATTGCTGTAATGCCGCTAAAAACGGCATCATACATGTCGGCAACCTGCTGACGGTATAGTGTATACGTTGAAAGAAATTTCAGCTTTTCGAGTAAAATGGCCGCCTGAATTGAATCGAGTCTGGAGTTGATGCCGATAGCATCGTGTTCGTACTTTTTAGCCTGACCATGATTGGCAATCATTCTAACGTGGCTGGCAATTGTGTCATTGTTTGTAAACACCGCTCCCCCATCGCCGAAGCACCCCAGATTTTTCGAGGGAAAAAAGGATGTTGTTCCGAGCGTACCCATTGCCCCCGCCGAAACCGTGTTGCCATTTGTGTAGGAATAGGTAGCACCAATCGCCTGAGCGGCATCCTCGATCACAAACAGATCGTAAGCAGAACACAAATCGGAGATTCGTTCCATGTCAGCGCACTGACCAAACAGATGCACAGGAACGACAGCTTTTGTTTTCTGACTTATTGCCTGTTCAATTGCTGACGGACAAATTGTGAACGTTTTGGGATCTACATCAACCATGACCGGTTGCAGCCGCAACAAAGCAATCACCTCAGCAGTTGCCACATACGTGAACGACGGCACAATCACTTCGTCGCCGGGTTGAAGATTTAAAGCCATCATGGCTACCTGTAAGGCATCGGTACCATTGGCGCAGGCTACTACGTTCCCAATAGTTAGGTAGTGTCCTAACTGTTGTTCAAACGCGCTTACCTGTGGCCCTTTGATAAAAGCCGCTGAATTAACGCACTCCTGAATGGCCTCATCAATGGCGGGCTTAATTTTCAGATACTGATTTTTCAGATCAACCATCTGAATAGACTCCACGGAACTGGTCAGCATGGGCATTGGTTCGTTACTTCGTTATTTACTGCGCGCTTTATGAATGACTATGTTTTTCATAATCTTCAGCAAATACGTTAAATCAGTTGCGACAGGATCACGTTCATAACGGGTGAGGTAGTTCACCTCTGATTGCACAATCTGCTCGAACGTTGTCGGTAGATCGGCATAATACGGAGGGAGCAGACCTGGCTTATGCTGACGCCGGAGTTGCTGGGCGGCTTCCGGGTACAGGCTAAAATAATGTTCGCTGATAGGCCGTACACCCAATAATTTAATGTCGCCTTTGAGCAGATTGATTAGCATGGGCAGTTCGTCAATCCAATACTTGCGTATCAGACGACCTCCCGTGCTGACTCGAAAATCGTTTTTAAATTTTCCGCCAAGATCAATGCCGTTGGTTTTGTGAAGATATTCCTGAACGTACTCCGCGTACGGATGCATGGACCGAAACTTGTACACGGTAATTGGTTTTCCGTGTTTGCCGATCCGCTGCATACGAAACAGACACCCTTCGTTCGATTCGGCTTTCGACTCACTTGGATTGTTTAGCGGGTTGATTTTGGCAACGAACAGTGTCTCGTCGACGGTTTCAATAATATCAACAAGCTCAAAACCATTGTACATCAAACGTCCTATGATCTCCGCTTTCGACATATCGACGGGTGCGTTAAGCAAGCGACAAATCTTTCGAAACCCTTTGAGTTTAGGCAACGCCCGCCTGACCAGGAAATGTACGCCATAGTATCCATAAAACGACACACCCGACAATCGTTGCTGAATACAGGCTTTTATGTTTTCGGCCGTTGTCACCCGAAAAGCAAAGTAACTATCACTCGCCAATGTTCTGCGTACCTGCCCGAAAAGCCAGTTAGGCCCATGTGCCTTGAGCAGCATCTCATCGATGTACAGGTTTTGTATGGTTGGCTGGAGCTTATTTTGGTGCACCTCCTCCAAACAAACAAACTGCCATGACTCCTGCCGTGCATACCGGTTCAATACCGCTGGTATTTGCCTGTGTAACAGATGTCGATCAGTTGTCGTAACAGTGATCGGTAACGAAATTAATGGGGGTTGGGGAGCGCCACCCGAATAACGTTCTGGTAGAATAGCTTCATTAACAGACATTTTGGTGCGGGTATAGGTGCAAAAAAGAAGAGTGCTGTATGACATGCCAAGGCATCCTGTGCCTGTACATGTTTATAGCCGAATATCGACGTAGCTTCTATCTGCAATCGATTTGACATCAAAAAGAACAGACTTTTCGTCTTTTTTGAGGCCATTTATGTCTAACTCCATAAACTGCTTGTGCGCAACCGCCAGTATAATTCCATCGTACCGGCGACTGCCTATCTGCTCTAGGAGGTCTATTCCGTGTTCATGTTTCACGGCTTCGGGACTAGCCCAGGGGTCATACACATCTACCTGAATGCCAAAATCAGTAAGCTCATAATAAATGTCGGTCACCTTAGTATTACGCGTATCAGGACAGTTCTCTTTAAACGTAAAGCCCAGCACCAGAATCCGGCTTCGCTGAATTTGTAGCCCGTTGGCTATAAGTTTCTTCAGGATCTTCTTCGCGACGAATACCCCCATACTATCGTTGACCAACCGTCCGGATGCAATTACTTGTGGATAGTAGCCCAGGCTCTGCGCTTTGTGAACGAGGTAGTACGGATCAACCCCGATGCAGTGGCCGCCCACTAGCCCCGGCCTGAATTTCAAGAAATTCCATTTGGTACTGGCAGCATCGAGCACGTCATTGGTATCGATCCCCATCCGGTCGAACATGAGAGCGAGTTCGTTCACAAAAGAGATGTTAAGATCGCGCTGCGCGTTTTCGATGGCTTTTGCCGCTTCAGCAACTTTGATAGATGGTGCCTTGTACGTGCCGGCTACAATAATAGAACTATAAAGCTGGTTAATAAACTCGCCCGCTTTTGCGGTTGATCCAGATGTGATTTTAGGAATACGAGTGAGCGTTTGTTCCTTATCGCCGGGATTAATGCGCTCGGGAGAATAGCCACAAAAGAAGTCCTGATTGTAAGTCAGTTTACTGCATTTTTCCAATATGGGCACACAATCTTCTTCGGTACAGCCCGGATAAACGGTCGATTCATAGATCACCGTATCGCCGGGTTTAAGTAGTTTGCCAACGTCAGCCGATGCTTTGAGCAGGTAACTCAGGTCGGGCTTTTTGAAGTTATCGACGGGTGTTGGAACGGTGATAATAAAGACCGTACAGGAACGCAACCTATTGATGTCGGTGGTAAAACAAAGCTGTCGCGAAACGGCAATCTGTTCCTCACTTATTTCCAGCGTACGATCATGACCGGTCATCAACTGGTTAACACGTTCCGGGTTAATGTCAAAACCGATAACCGGGTACTTTTTACCGAATTCGACTGCCAGCGGTAAGCCAACGTATCCCAGCCCTATAACGGCAATTGATACTTCTTCTAAAGGGGCCATACTATGTTGGAAATGGACAAATGGCGTGAACTTACAGGCGAGCTGGCAGGCGTCTCAACCAACCTTTACTTCTGGTATCCTCCTTGTAATAACCGTTACTACCGTGTCCGTACCCGTATCTGTGATCGGACGAATGCTTGTAGTCAACGGCATTGAAAACAACATGTAACGATTTGAAAATACCTTGTTTGTGTAAGTCATTAAGGTTTTTCAGGTAGAACCTTGGCGTTACTTTGTGCCGGACAATGTAGAAACAGATGTCCACAAAAGGAGCGAGTAACGTGGCATCGGTAACTAACCCAACGGGGGCGGTATCAATCAAAATGTAATCGAACGAGCGCTGTAACGAATGTATCAACTCGTCAACTCTGCCATTAGCAATCAGTTCCGACGGATTCGTCGGTGTGTATCCACTGGGGATAATGTATAAATTAGGTGTGTTTGTGTCGAGGATAATATCCTCAATTTCCAGTTCGCCAACCAGATAGGACGAGATACCAGCGGTGTTTGTTGTGCCGGGATAGTCGTCTGTTTTTGGCTTGCGCAAGTCAAGTCCGAGTATGACTACTTTCTTGTTTAACATTGCCAGAGAAGCGGCCAGGTTAAGCGTAATAAAACTTTTGCCTTCACCACAGGTTGAAGAAGTAATTAGCACAGTCCGCCCCGATCCTTTTTTTGTGTTTAAAAACAGATAGTGCAGGTTGGAACGAAGCATTCTGATTTGTTCACTCATCAGGCTACGAGCGTGGGCATCGACAACCTCTTTTCCTTTACCTTTCGGCTTCGAACTGATCTCGGCAAAAATGGGCAATCCAGTTTTACGTTCAACCTCCTGCTTCGACTGTATACTACTGGTCAATAAATCGTTCAACGTGATAAAAGCAATCGGAATAGCGAACCCCAGCAGTAACGCCATCAGATAAATGTTTTTTGTTTTGGGCTTAATTGGTTCACCGGTCGAATAGGGGGCGTCTACAATGCGGCTGTCGGCTACGGCTGATGCGTAGTGGATTGCCGTTTGTTCGCGTGTTTTCAGCAGGAGCAGATACAGGTTTTCTTTAATGTTGGCCTGCCGCTTGATTCCAACAAGTTCACGCTCTTTTTGGGGTATAGCCGCAATAGCTCCTTCCAGCCGGTTATTGAGATTAATCAAACCACGCCTATTTGCGTTCAGACCGCGTTTTCGGTTGCTGAGGTTATCCCGAACCGCTTGCTTTACAGTGTGCATCTGGTTATTAATTGATTCCAGATACGGATTACCCGGCTGAACCGTTTGGGCTAATTTACTACGCTCGGCTTCCAGATGGGCTAGCTGTTCAATGTACGATTTTAGAACGGGATCGTTAAAACCCATCATTATACCCGGAGCCACAACGCCCACTTGCGCACTGTTGAG
Organism: Spirosoma oryzicola; assembly: GCF_021233055.1. Lineage (NCBI taxonomy): Bacteria > Pseudomonadati > Bacteroidota > Cytophagia > Cytophagales > Cytophagaceae > Spirosoma > Spirosoma oryzicola. The sequence continues at coordinate 200,081 of NZ_CP089540.1, forward strand.
ATACCCTTCAACGCCGTCCAGCACGTTTACCTGAATCTCTAACTCATTCAGTTTAGAGTCGTTTTCCTTTACTTTGTTTAGTAAAAGATTCGTTTCAGAACTTAAGTCTGTGATGCCTTTGACTCGTCGATAGTGCTCGATGTTATGTTCGACTCCGCCTAATTCAGCTGTTACAAGTTTCAGACGTTCTTCAATAAAACTCAGCGTACTGGCAGCCTCCCGCTTTTTGTCGGCCAGCGATGCAACGGTATATACATCCACCAATCTGGACAATATCGCTTTACCTTTGGCGGGTATGGTGGTCTCCAGACTCAACGAAATAAGGCTACTCTCGTAATTCAGTAATGTGATTTGAAGCTGGTTCGTCAGGTTATTGATCAGCGCATCTCGGTTCTGAAAAACAACTTTTACGATTGTAAGGTGAGCTTTAGCTAAACTATCGTTATTATTAATTTTGAACTTGCCGTACTTGGTTTCTACCAACTGATTGAAGGCAAACCGACCCAGGTTATTTCGTTCACGATCAAAGAGCGTGTATTCGTTCGCTGAGTCTAGTTGGATTAGCAATGGATTACTATAAGCAAAATCGGTTAGTCTGGTATCGCTTAACAGAACAGGAGATTCGTTAAACAGCTCGCTATCACGCAGATTTCCTTCTCGCCAGTAGGTTACACCTAATTTAAGACTATCAACTACGTTACCAAGCAAAACCCGCGATTTCAGCTTTTCTATTTCGTTCTCCACCAGTTTGCTGGAGCTTTCCATGTCCAGTTTTTCCAGTACATCGCTGTTTACCTTTTTGGTGTCTTTAATCAGCAACGTAGCATTAACCTCATAAACTGGCGTGTAAAACTTCAGATAAAAATAAGCACACCCTAAGCTGATCACCATTGACACCAGAATTAAATACCAGTATCTCAGGTATTTAAAAGCGTAGTCGAGAATGCTAGTGTCCTCCTGGTCGTCAATAAAAGCCTGATCGTCTTGACTCATATACAATCCGAACCCAACTAGGCAATTTGGCCCAGATAAGTTAATCTGCCAGGTTTAATAAAGAAACGCCAACGTATGTTTATCGTGAAAACAGATAAACCACTGTCACAAGGGTTGTGACAAAAGTGAGGTAGAAGGGAGCGCGCTGTACAAACAGACTTGGCTGCTTCTGCGGTGGCTGTGACTCTGGTATTGTCTTCTGTTTTGTCGGCTCCACATAAATAATATCGTCGTTTTGCACGTAGAAGTAAGGTGACGAAAAAACATCCCGATTACGCAGACTCACCAGTCCAATTTCGCGTCGATTAGCAACGCTACGAATAACTTTGACACTATCTCGTTTACCGAAGATGGTCAAATCGCCGGCTGCCGTAATCGCTTCAATAATTGTAGTATGATCGTTCAGCAGGTTAAACGTCCCTACCCGGCTCACTTCGCCCAATACGGTAAATTTATGATTTACAAACCGGATGCTCACCGCCGGACTCTTAATGGTTTTCCCAACTTCTACACGAATTTTTTCTTCTGCCTGCGGAATCGTTAACCCGTCCAGTTTTTGTTTGCCCAGTAAAGGAATTGATACGTACCCCAGCGAATCGACTGGATACCCCAGCGGCTGACCACTAGCTCCACTTGATGCTCCCCCAGGTGTAAAACTGGCGACTGGCAGTGAACTAATGTTGTATGCATTCATAATCTCATTCAAATCCTTATTCAGACTACTGATTATAATTCCGAGGATATCGCCCACCTGTATCCGTGATACATGTGGTGCAATCGTCTGAATGTTTGCTGGAAACAACGAGTCTTTACTTTGAAAATATTCAAGTTTAGCAGGCGGTACAACAGGCTTTACGACCGCGCATGAACCTAAAAGAAAAGTAGCAATACAGACTAAAAAAAAACCAGTAGCAGCCCTAAAAATAGCCACAAAACTTGCAATCATAAATGAATAGAGATCGAGTGAAACCCTTATATGATAAGTCAAAAAAGACGTTCACATGTACTGTTTTTGGTATGGCTCCGCCACTTCAGTCCCATACGAAGACTTCCACTCAAAAATTTCCAAAATCGAAGTGATTTTTTACTGGCGAGATCATATTGGATCTCTGAAACTTTTCTATCCGTCAGTCTTTGTTTCGGTAAGTACAAGGACTATTCAAAGCATCAGTTTCTACCGTCTGCGAAACAGTAAACAAATGTAAAATGAAAATAATTATAATAAAAAATCGTAGAATTCCACTTTATTAACCGGTGCATAAATGCAAGTTGATGCCTACAACTGAAGTAAACTATTCCTTCATCGGTGAGAAAACATAAACATTCACATGAACATAATCCCATCAGAATAATAATATATAATTGAGTGTTTGTGTACAAGTTCAGGTATTTAATTTTCTAGTGTTGAACGTAAAAATTATTTTAAACTATACTTAATTTTCTACACTAGCCCCTAGGTGCAATTTATCTACACAACTGTTTAGTGTCAACACATAAATTATTATTGTCTTTTAATGGACGGTAACCTACTATCTTCAATAACTGTCCACATACATACCAGACGTACTCAAACGTGAATTTTTGTTTAATATTTTTCGCTATCATATACTCTGTGATTAATAAATGCGTAAGTTATTTATTCAAAAGGATTATACGTAGAAGCTGCTTTAAGTGCCCTACCAGACAAACTTTTAAAGAATAAACCTTTTGTTAATCAGTTGATTATAATTAAAACTTTATTTTCACAACTTTCTCACTGCATTACTATTTCTACACTTTCTATACGTATTGTTAGCTATTTCTCATAACAGTATCTTTTCGGCTCTTAAAGCCGTATTTATTCTCTAAAAAATTGTGGAGTTAGCAAAATATGCTATCTGGTTCCGAAACATGGTCTATAAACGGCTATATAGAACTAAAACAAATAAAAAATATAACACTGTTTTTTGATCAACAAGCTGCTCAATGAAAATCAATAATTTTTTAACGAGTAGCCAAATAAAACTGAATATTTCATATGATTGCTTTACCGTTTATTGCTGATATTTAAGCTCTCATTTTTAGTATATCTATAAAGTGTCTTAACTTTTAATTATTAACAATAACAGTCAGTAAGAGATATTACCTTTATTTAGCGAGTCATTACTTTGAAAAAACAAATTCTTATTTTAAAAATCAAAACGTTATACATATCCAATCGATAGTAATTGATTAATATCTAACTATGCAAAAAAATCCTATATATAAATACGGTGTGGAATACTTATTACTATCAGTCTATCTTTCACAATTCAACTTTTTAACTAGTTCTATACTACCTATTTTACTCTTAGCTTAAACTAAGAAAGCTATTTTTAATAATTCATAAATTGATGCACAAATTCAGTATAGGAATCAAATAATTATAAAAGCAAAGTTGGAATTACGCTAGTAAGTTATTTAACTGAACTTTTTGCGAGTTTACTATAGGCAGTAATAGTTCTATCATTATTTCATAGATAAGTAAGACCTGACCGCACGATCTGCCAGCATACGAATTACCGGCTAAAATAAGGGACTTCGTACAACGGTAAATGAAGACATACCTAATTTATCAATAGCCACGAGTACTTGGTACTGAAGTATGAATAATTTCTTACAAGGTGACAACACCAGAGTACAAATGCTAAATTAGCGCACTCGTTTTCGACGTTCAGGGTATAAACCCATTTGATTTTATTGCTTCATGAGTGTAGCTACACAACCAGGACAAGTACTTAAGGCACGCTTGGCCACCCAACTGATTTTTCTTGTCTGCGGACTAGGCATGTCCAGTTGGGCGCCAATGGTTCCGTTTGCCAAAGATCGCTTAGGTCTAAATGACGCTAATTTAGGTTTGTTATTACTGCTCCTGGGTGGTGGATCCATGCTGATGATGCCCACGTCGGGTTGGCTGGTTGCTCGCCTGGGCAGCCGTACTGTTATGGCTGGTGCGGCACTGGTGATGGCGGTCGCCTTACCCCTACTGGTTATTCTTTCCTCCACGATAGGCATGGCTATAACACTGTTTATATTCGGAGCAAGTATCGGCGCTATTGATGTGGCGATGAATGCTCATGGTGTACAAGTGCAGAACCTCTACGGTAAGCCGATTATGTCGTCATTACACGGCTTATTCAGCGTGGGCGGCTTATTGGGTTCGCTGTGCTTAGGCTTTTTGATTAAGCTCGGACTAAACCCCGTTTATGCCGCAACGAGTATTGCCGCGCTGATGATACTTATTACGCTGACGCAATACAAGTCTCTTTTTCCTTTAAAAGTAGAACAACAGGCGATTGCCCATTTTTCGGCTGCCGATGAGATGCCAACAACCACTAACCAGCGGATGGGTTGGTTAGACAATCGGGTTATTTTTTTGGGGTTGATGTGTTTTGCCGTTTTTCTGGCCGAAGGAGCTGTTCTTGATTGGAGTGCAATCTTTCTGAGGGATACCAAAGGCATTGAGCCGGAGTTAGCGGGCGTTGGCTACTCGGCCTTTTCGGTTGCCATGGCAACGATGCGTTTGGTCGGTGATCGGCTGGTAGCCCGTCTGAACAGTAGAACGGTTGTGGTCGGAGGTAGCTTGTTGGGAGCCGTGGGTTTGGGTATCGCGGTCTTGAGTCCCTGGATAGCTGGGGCGCTGATCGGCTTTATCCTGCTAGGCTTGGGTGCGGCTAATATTGTACCCGTATTTTTCAGCGAAGCAGGGAGGTTACCTGGTGTCTCGCCAACGGTGAGTTTACCTGCTATTACAACCATTGGGTATACAGGAATGCTGGCAGGTCCGGCTTTGCTGGGTTTTATCGCTCAACAGGCTTCGTTGAGTATTGCATTAGGCTTTATAACCTTGATTTTGTTGCTGGTAGCACTGAGTTATAGCCTGAAAAAAAGCTGAGCCATTACTGCCACAGATTAATTGTAAGGATAGCTGTCTTCCAGAAGACAGCTATTTTTTATTGAAAGCTAGCCCGACTATGGCTACAACTAACATCATTTCGGCTACTCTTATGGATTGGAAACAGCGGAACTTTGCCCCGTAATCAAACTCTATCAAAATTATGAATCAGCCGAAAACCTGGTTTGTCACCGGTACCTCCAAGGGAATCGGATTCATGTTAGTCAAAGAGCTATTGCAGGCGGGCCACAACGTGATCGCTACAACGCGCCAACCAGACACTTTACTTGATGCACTGGGAGGCCCTCACGAACACCTGTTGGCTTTGCCCGTAGACTTGTCGAACGAAGCTAGCGTAAAAAGCGCTGTTCAGCAGGCGATTGACCGCTTTGGCCGCTTGGATATCGTGATCAACAACGCTGGATATGCTTTGCTGGGTAGCCTCGAAGAAGTGACCGATGAAGAATTTCGTCAATCAATGGATATCAATTTGTTTGGCGCGATCAACGTAATACGCGCTGTGATTCCACCTATGCGCAATCAGAACAGCGGGCATGTAATTAATATCTCGTCAAATGCAGGCTATGTCGGCTATGGCAATGCGGGTGCTTACAATGCGGCTAAGTTTGCCTTGATCGGTATCTCGGAAGCGCTCGCGCTGGAAACTCAACCGTTCGGTATAAAGGTGACGGTTGTCGCACCGGGTCAGTTCAGAACCAACTTTATGGACAAAGGCTCTATGCAGTTTGCCAAAAACAGGATAGCAGCTTATGAACTCGACAAAGCCGAGCAACTATGGAATGATTTTAGTGGACAGCAGGCGGGGGACCCTCTGAAACTCGTAACCATTTTGATGGAGTTAGTCAATCATCCGGCCCCACCCCTGCATCTACTGCTAGGGCCTGATACGTACGAGTTAATCCAGACCCATCGCCAGCGCGAAAAAGAAGAGTTTGATGCCTGGAAAACCGTAAGTTTATCGACAAATTTTGATTAAGGTCAGGCTCTACATTAGGTTTTAAACGATTTGTAACTCAACCGATGGCTTCTCCTTATTTCATCCAATCCATTTCCCAGTTGCATCAGCTACTTCGTATCGACAAACCGGATAACCCTCTAGTTAGCGTCATTGACTTTTCTCAAATAACCTGTTTCTCCGACGAGCAGCTACGTAGTGTGATATACAATTTCTATTGCATTGCCTTAAAGAAAAACTTTCAGGGAAAGATGCGATACGGTCAGAACACGTATGATTTTGACGAGGGTGTGATGACGTTCTTTGCACCGGGTCAGGTGGTTACCACCGAGATTGTTGATGACCTTCGCCTGACGGGGTGGTGGTTGGTGATGCACCCTGATTTTGTGCAGGATGCTCCGCTTGCCCGGAAAATTAAAACGTACGATTACTTTTCTTATGCGGTCCACGAAGCATTGCATCTCTCGGCAAAGGAAGAAACCATTCTGGACTTTATTGTGAGTACAATCAAACAGGAAATCGGTGCGGCCATCGACACGTATTCGTATGATATCATTAGCTCACAGATTCAGGTATTGCTTGATTACTGCGCCCGCTTTTATAACCGTCAGTTTATCAGCCGTAAGCTTGTCAACAAGACCTCATTGGCGCGATTCGACGACGCATTGAATCGCTATGTGAACAGCGCGCTATTAGCGGAATCGGGACCACCCTCGGTCCAGTATCTGGCGGATCAACTAGCCATGTCCCCGTCCTACCTGAGCAGTATGTTACGCTCTCTTACGGGGCAAAACGCGCAACAGCATATTCATAACCGCCTGATTGAGAAAGCAAAGGAATTGCTAATCACTACGGAGCTGACTGTTAGCGAGGTAGCCTACTTACTAGGTTTTGCCCATGCTCAATCGTTCAACAAGTTATTCAAGAATAAAACCCGGCAATCACCGCTTCGCTTTCGTAGTGTGCACCGACTTCATTGACAGACGTAGCCCTATTTTCAGCCATCTGCCTTCTTTTTTGATCAACAAAGACGCCCACACCGGTTGACTGGTGTGGGCGTCAGAATTATCCGGCTTACTTACTACAAACGAGTCACGAGCGCCGTCCATCCCGTCTGGTGGCTCGCCCCTAAGCCACGGGACGTGTCGCCATCGAAATGCTCATAGAACAAGATCAGATCCTTGAAATGCGGGTCCGTCGCATAAATGGTGTCGGTGCCGTGGCACGGACGTTCTCCTTTCTCATTCGGTCGGAACGCATGCCATAGCCGCTTCGACAGAAATGCAGCTGCATCATTTAGCGTACCTTTGTTATCGCTCCCTGACGGTAAAGCCACCTGTACACGATCACCGTAGTAATTACCGAATTCCTGTAAGGCCCCTACGATGAAGAAATTAAGCGGATACCAGACCGGCCCGCGCCAATTCGAGTTACCACCGAACATCTTCGTATCCGACTCGCCTGGCGTATAGTGAATTTCGTTTTCTTCTCCGGCAATTTCCATCGTAAATGGCTCTTCGTACACTTTCGACAGCGAACGGATTCCGCCCGGTGCCAGTAATTCAGCTTCCGAGAAAAGGAAACCACTAAGTCGTTCTAGCTGATTGGCAGATAACAGCCCGAAAAGAATACAGTCTTTCTCCGGATCTTCGTTGATGACGCAATAGCACGGATTTTCCGAGGGCGGATTTTTAAGATAGTCTTGTACTTTCTGGTAGAACGAAGGTAACGCCGAAGCTGTCTCGTGATCGAGTGTCATGACCGCAAACAAATTAGCCAGCCCGACTAAGGAGCGGAGCGGAATCGGAATTTTTTCACCGTCGGGCATGTGCAACACATCGTAGGTAAATCCGTTGTTGCTTTCCTCATCGTCGTCGTCGATCCACAGCGTCGCTACCCGCTGTAGCGCATTACTAATTCGAATGTAATGATCAAAGTAGTAACAGCTAAGTGGCTCGTAAACGTCGGGATCTTTCTGAGCTAGTTCAACGGCGATACGCATCATGTAAAGCGTATATGTAGCCATCCAGGCAGTAGCATCAGCCTGATCCAACGTTCCTCCGCCCGGTATTTCTTCGTTACGATCAAACAGGCTTATGTTGTCCAGCCCCAAAAAGCCACCCTGAAACAACCCATCTTCTTTTCCGCTCACCTGATTTGTCCACCATTCGTAGTTCGGACGCAGGCGATCAAACATGGTTATCAGGAAGTCGTAATCCTTTTTGTCCGTTAGTTCGCGCTCCCGGCGGTAGAAAAGCCAGCTAATGGCTGCTCGTAAGGGCGGATTGGCCGCTGAGAAATCCCACTCATAGGCTGGTAAGCGCCCATCAGGAGCCTGATACTGAGGATCGGCGTGCAGGTAAAGCTGGTGTTTGGCAAATTCAAGATCAATATCCTCGACGGCAATGGATTGAAACGCCTGATCCCAGGCCGCAAACCAAGGGTACTCCCACTTGTCGGGCATGATCATAATGTGCTCTGCGTTCAGGTGCTGCCAATCGGCATTACGCCCGTTCCAACGTTCGGCAGGTGGAATTGGGTGGCCGGGATCGCCCTCCAGCCAGCGACGTACATTGTAATGGTAATACTGTTTCGACCAGAGTAAACCCGCCCAGGCCTGGCGTTTGATTTGAGCGTCATCGGGCGTGTTGCCTTCGGTAAGCGGTGCATAAAATTCATCCGCTTCTTTCTTGCGCTCAGCAAAAATGGCGTCGAACTCGTCGTCTAATGATGCATCCGACTGCTGACTTAACCGCAAACAAACCGTTGTCGACTGTCCAGCGTCGAGTGTAAGCTTGTAGACTGGTGCGCATTTCGTACCTGTTGGTTGCTCATCAAACGGCGAAGTCTGTCCTGTGGTTATCGCATCGTGAAAAGCGTCTTTCACGAAAGGTGATTCGTTTTGGTTACCAAATACGCGCTCCTGGTTTGTTTCGTTTTCGGTAACCAAGATGGTATCGGTTGGGTGGAAGGTAAGTGTGTACGTTCCCAGACTTTCGTGCACAGCCCGCAGGTGACTTGCATCAACTTTTTCGATGGCTGGCTTTTGCGTTTCGGGATGAAACGACCACCGATTTCGAAACCACAGCGTAGGCAACAGGTACAATGTTGCTTCTTTGTCAGCCCGGTTGTGGATTGTCAAGCGAATCAGGATATCATCGGTATCTTTTTTAGCATATTCTACCTCTACGTCGAAATAAGCGCTGTCGTTGAAGATGCCCGTATCCAGTAGCTCAAACTCCCGCTCGGATTGATCACGCTTTGCATTTTCGTCAACGAGCTGATCATAGGGAAAAGCCGTCTGCGGATATTTGTATAACATCCGCATGTAACTGTGCGTCGGCGTATTATCCAGGTAGTAATACAATTCCTTTACGTCTTCCCCGTGATTACCCTGCTCGTTAGAAATGCCGAACATCCGTTCTTTCAGGTAAGGGTCCTGACCGTTCCAGAGCGAGAGTGCAAAACAAAGCGTTTGGGTTTCGTCGGATATTCCGCCAAGGCCATCTTCTCCCCAGCGGTATACCCGCATCCGGGCGTGCTCGTACGGAAAAGCATCCCAGGCTTCTCCTTCAGCCGTATAATCTTCCCGAACAGTTCCCCACTGCCGTTCAGAAAGGTAAGGTCCCCATTTGTACCAGTTTTCTTCTTTAGCCCATTGTCTCGATAATCGTTGTTTCTCCAGGTTGTTATCCATTCGTAAATTGTTGTTTTGGGGGTAATTCGTCGTTGAGTAAGGGGTACTAATTAATTGGTATGCTTAAAAACGTGGGGCAACACATGCGTACCAAAGTCGTCGATAAACGCCTGCTGTTCTAGATTGACATTATGTAACGATAGCTGTTCGAACCCTAGGGATTGGTATTCAAGCAGCCAGTCGACATATTGATTATGATCAGCTGACACGTGGACGAACTTTTCGACCGCAGCAACGTCAACCATTGATGCCGCATCATCAAAGTAGCTAGGCATCCGTAGTTCAGTCATTACACTATTGGGGAAAACATTGCCGCGCCACTGGTCATAAGCACCCTGTCGCGCTTGCTCCAAATCGGATGTATAAGAAAGCTGTACCTTGAGAAACATCGGTTTGCCTGATCCTCCACCTTGCCGAAAAGCGTCCACAACCTGTCGCAATTCGTCGATTGGCCGGGATGTTGTAATCAGGGCATCTGCCCAACTACCTACCCATTCGGCAGTTTTACTGGTGACGGCTGCTCCTACAATAAGCGGCTTAATCTGGGGGCGTGTGTACAGACGCGCGTCGTCAACGGTCACCAGGCCACGATGGGTAACCGTCTCGCCGTTCCACAGAGCCCTCATGATATCGACGCACTCTTTCAAGCGCGTATTCCGATCTGCTTTCGAAGGCCAGCGTTCTCCGTTTATGTGTTCGTTCAGGTACTGGCCCGTCCCGACGGCAATCCAGAAACGTTCGGGAAACATATCGGCCAAAGTAGCCGCGGCCTGTGCAATAATAGCCGGATTATAGCGCTGTCCGGGCGCATTGACTACGCCAAAAGACAACGACGTCGCCTGTAGAGCAGCGCCCAGCCAGCTCCAGGCAAAACCACTTTCACCCTGCTTATCACTCCAAGGATGAAAATGGTCAGAGCATGTTCCAGCTGTAAAACCGGCTTGCTCCGCCTGCTGGATGCGAGACAATAACTCGCTTGGTTTAAACTGTTCATGGGAAGCGTGATACCCAATTTTGATCATCTGATTTTAATGGAATTTTAATCAAAAGACCCTGATCAGTTAAAATGTTTTTAGATATGAGTAATTTCAATTAGCCGTGAAAGCAATCAGAAAGCGTTGCTAGGTAATTTGTTTGCGGAAATCAAGCTAATCGAACGCTGTCTGAATGAAGCATTTATAACCGGTGTCAAAACGTAACTTTTACGGCTATTTCAGTTAAGAAAAGGCTTTATTTTACTAATTGAGGCCATTCCCTGACGTATTATCGCCTTTTAGATCTTCACAGGGAAACGGAAGAAACAGGTCTTAGAGAAGCTATGAGTTTGTGATTACCGACTCGCTAGTAATAGTTTCCTTGTTTGTCGCGCATCATTCGCTTGTCCGCGTGAATAAGTTTAAATACTCATGTGAATAGCTCTTTTAAAAACCTATAGCATCTCAGTAGCAGTATTTTTAAATGCTTTATACGTTTTGAAAAGACAAGCTATAAAAACACATACGTTATGAGAACTTCCTTATTTTCATTGCTTGGTTTTTCTGGTTGTTTACTACTTAGCAGTGCCTGCCAGCAAGATAAACAGGTATCGGCCTGCACATATGCTCACCAGGTAACGATTGATTCTGAGTGTTATACCGGAAACGGTTTGAGACTAACAGCTACTGACTATGGCAATACACCTGACGGTTTTGAGTGGAACGTTATTGCGTTGAAAGACACCTCAGAAAGTTGGGGATGGACTCCTAAAGATGAAAAGATCATCATGACCGGACTCGACACGTTTACGATACCGGACAGCTTAGTCAGTAATTATGAAGGGTTAATCATCAAGGTAGCGACAAATTGCCAGGGCCAACTAAAACACTCGAAATACTACGGTCTAACGAAAACTAGTTCGACAACTGGAAACTGTACTATCTGGCGAGTGCGAACCAACTAAATAGCGTATACTTTCTAAATTGCTCATCTCCGTTTACAACCCTACTGCTCACTACTTTCTGCAGATATAAGTCAATACAGGCTGAGCCGGAAACGTCTGTAATGTCGTAATTTGTTTACCATCTAACACAGCCCTTTACTTCTCATCGGGCTCACGGCTTTCTTTGATCAATCATCCAGGTTTTCTTCTGTTTCAGCTCCAACAGCCGCACCATCAGACGTGCTCCTTTAGCTTTATCCGACAGCTTAGCCGTTGAACGAACCGCAAGGCTCACCAGCAGTGCCTAAATCAGTCAGGATTACATTGCCCGCTAGCTATTCGCGTGCGTATAGGGACTTCATAGCCTGTATTGATGCAACTACGCTGCAAAAAAAGGCCAGACTTATTGGTATTGTTAAGTTTTTAACTCATTTTTGCAACATTGTTGCATATTTGATAATCGTTGCCGTTTTATGACTCCATTGCATATCCAATCCTGCTTGTAAATCAGGACTGGGAAACAGTTTCCATTACCGGATCTAGTACTTCATCTCGTTAACGGGCAGTTCGTCAACCAGCCAAAACGCTTTCACCCCTAGAAAGCTACCTAGTCCACATTTCCAACAGCTGCATTTGTTGAAGCGTGTGAAAGCCCTGCTCAACACCAGTCAGCTCACTTTTTTAATCGCCATTTGCTCCCATGAAACTCTATTACATGAAGCACTTATTTACCTTATTTCTCATAATAACCCTAGGATGCGTTCAGGCACAGACCATCACGGGTAGTGTGACGGATGCCGTTACGGAGCAAGCTATCGTCGGTGCCACGGTCCGCTGGTTAAATTCGCAAACCGGAACGGTTACTGACTCCGCCGGACGGTTTAGCCTGTCGGGGCAAGGTATGCTACAAGTGTCGTTTGTTGGCTACCAAACGCTCACTGTCAGAGCCCGAGAACGCTTTTTTACGGTAGCCTTGATTCCAGATACAAAAGAGCTGCAAACCGTTGAAGTGGTGGGTCGAGTAGCCAAAGACTACAATAGCGAATACTCATTTTCGGCCACAAAAATTGCGGCACTCAATAAAGACATCCCACAGTCAATCAGTACGGTAACGAAAGAATTGATCGCCGACCGGCAGGCGTTTCAGCTGGCCGACGCCGTCAAACTGGTTAGTGGGGTCATTCCATCGAGTTACTACAATCAGTACGCAATCCGTGGCATTAGCCAAAACGAAGAAGGTCAGATTATCAATGGCATGCGTACACGCCAGTACTATTTTCTTCAACCGCTAACGGCCAACATCGAACGGGTGGAGGTGCTGAAAGGACCCGCTTCAGCGTCGTTTTCGTCGGTCGATCCGGGAGGCAGTATCAACCTCGTCACGAAAAAACCCTTGGCCGTTCGTCGGAACGAAGTAAGTTTAAGCGTGGGCAGCTTTAGTACGCTACGGGGAGCACTTGATTTTACGGGTCCGCTCAACGACAAGAAAACGCTGTTGTATCGGGTAAACGGAGCGTATCAGCAAGCCCGCAGCTATCGCGATCTGGTCGGTAACCAATCCTTTTTGCTGTCGCCGTCTTTTTCCTACATCCCCAATACCAAAACCGCCCTCAATGCTGAACTCATTTACAGCGACATGAATGGGAACCTGGACCGGGGGCAACCTATTTTCGGAGCGGTAGCGGGAGTAACAGATTTAAATAGTACGCCAATCAGTCTGAATCTAGGCGCACCGAACGATTTCTTTCGCTCGAAAGAATTGATCATGATGGGAAATCTGGCGCATAAGTTCACCGACCGGATCAGTCTGAACATGGCTTATATGAAACAGACGTGGTCCGAAAATTTGCAGGAACATCGTACGACCAATGCATTTGGCGTTGATCTTACGGGGCAACCCGTTCAGTCGCTGGCGGCCATGCAGTTTGTGCAACGTCAGCAATATTGGAACGTCGACAACCTGAGCAGTTATCTCAATTTTGATGGGAATACAGGTGCGATCCAACACAAGCTATTGATTGGCTATGATCTGAATCGCTGGCAAAAGCTAAAAGGAGGTGGACAGAACGCTGCGCGGGGTTATCTGCTGAAAGACGGGTCGGTAGCGGCTTCGTTCGTTGTAGCCAACGCAGCTAATTATCAGACCCAGACCGTCGCGGGTGTCACCATACCGAAACCGAACGTCCCGCATTTTGATTTAGCCAATCCGACCTACACCATTCGGAACGTCGAGGATTATGTGCTCAACGTTCGGACGGCGTTGCAACCCGCCTTGACGACAACCAAAGCAATCTATATTCAGGATCAATTGACCTGGCATAACCTGATTCTTTTGCTGGGACTGCGCCAGGAATGGTATGAAGATATTACCAATTTTAACGCCCCGAATCCGATTACGGTCAACAAGTCTGCCTTGCTACCCCGGTTGGGCATCACCTACGCCCTGACACCCCAAGTAAACGTATATGGCACGTATTTACGAGGCTACCAACCCCAATCGAACACAGTAACGTTGTTACCCGTTGCCGCTCCGACTGGCAGCACGTTCGATCCGCTGGAGAGTGATTTAAAAGAAGTGGGTCTTAAAGCCGATTTGTTTGGAAATCGGGTTCATATTACCTCGGCGATTTACGAGATCAACCAGCGGAACCTGTTGATGAATGCCAATGATCCAGCCAATCCAGACCTGTTGGTTACCAGGGGCGCTGAACGAAGCCGGGGCTTTGAACTCGATCTTGCCGGTTATCTGACACCCAACTGGCAAATCAATGCTTCGTACAGCTTTATTGATGCCATTATTGTCAACGATCGGGAAGCTTCACTGATTGGGGCTCGCAAGCAAAACACACCCCGACACAGTGGTAACCTCTGGACCCGCTATAACTTTTCGTCCAACTCCGCGCTGAGCGATCTGGGCGTTGGGCTTGGCGTTCAGTACAGCGACAGCAAGATTCCCTGGTTTTCAAGGGCGTTCGAGGTTCCTGCTTACACGCTGCTCGATATGGCCGTTTATTACACACCCCAGCGAAGTAACGTACAGGTTGCGCTCAACGTCAACAATTTGACCAACAGGACGTACTGGATCGGCGCTCAGAACTACCTGCGCCTGTTCCCAGGAGCTCCCCGTACGACAATGTTAACCCTGACTTACCGCTTTTGATACGATGCGTCTACGGAAAGAACGACTGATTGCCGGGCAAGTGTGGGATACCGTGTTCACAAACCGGATTGTCCCCTACCTGGGCTTGTTTGTAGGACTGCTGATTACGTACGCAGCTTATTCGGGGTGGGTCAGCTTCCGCCAGCAAAACCAACTGCGGGCCGCTTATCAACAGCAGGCCCGGCATGATTGGCTGAACAATCCCGATAAGCACCCCCACCGCATGGCGCACTACGGCCACTTTGTTTTTAGACCGAAAGCCCCATTGAGTATGTTCGATGGAGGTATGGAAAGCTTTCTGGGCAGCACCCTGTTTCTGGAAGCGCACAAGCAGAATTCGGTCAACTTCTCCGAAGCAGGTTTTTCAACTGGACTGCTGCGTTTTGGGGAGATTAGTCTGGCCATGATTCTTCAATTGTTACTTCCCCTGCTCATTTTTTTTGTAGGCTTTAGCAGTGTCGCTTCAGAACGAGACAACGGTACGCTAAAGATCGTTTTGAGTCAGGGGGTAAGCGGACAGGCACTCCATGTCGGCAAAAGCCTTGGTCTGATAGGCGTCATGTCAACTCTGTTTATTCCGGTCATGCTGACAACGGTGGTGCTGTGGTTAATAGCGCAGAACGGCACAGTAACGTTGGATGAAGCCATCCGGCTCGGGTTACTCGTCGTTGCCTACTTCGTATACCTGACATTTTTCTGCCTAATAGCGGTTCTCGTTTCGGCGCGTAGTCGATCAGCAAAAGCCGCTTTAGTCACGCTGATTGGTCTATGGCTGATGTTGACACTGGTGTTGCCCCGAGCCTCACAAGCGTTGGGAGCTACCTTGTTTGCCGCCCCTTCAAAGGTGGCTTTCTTCGACAAAGTTGGCGAGGATGTGCACAAAGAAGGGGATAGTCATAACCCCAACGATCCGCACTATAAAGCCCTTAAAGATTCGCTGCTGGCTGCGTATCGAGTTGACTCCGTTCAGCAGCTACCATTTAATTACAGTGGCTTTGTGATGGCCGAGGGTGAAAAAATCAGTGCTACTATTTACAACCAGCACTTCGACGAACTATTGACTATCTACGACCGACAGAACGAATTTTCGCGGGCTGTAGCCTTTCTGGACCCCTTCATGGCAATCAGAAACCTGTCGATGGCACTGTCGGGTACCGACTACGCCAACTATCTTGACTTTGGACAGCAGGCCGAGCAATACCGGTACGATATGGCTCAGAAACTCAATGTCTTGCAAATGAAATACGTCAGTAATTACAAACCCGGCCCTGGCGATCCACCGATTACCATCGACAACAAGCATTGGGAAGAAATTCCTGAATTTCACTACACTAAAATGAGTGTTCGCTCGGTGCTGGCCAATGAACCGATTTCTCTCTTTGCGCTAGCTTTCTGGGCGTTTGTCCTGCTTTATCTCGTGCATCCCCAGTCAAAAAATCTACGCGTCGTTTAAGATGATCTCACTAGCGTTTAAGCAGTTTATTCGAACAGGAGGAGTTCGGATCGGCCTGTCCTTTCTGCTCATCGCGGGCATAGCCAGTTTGCTGGTCGGTCGGCAATTTGTGCTTCGGCAAAATCAGGCTATCGCCGATGTGCAGGCTTTTCAACAGAAAGACTTTGTGCAAAAGGCGGCACTGCACCACGATGATTTGGGGTTGTTGCTGTATTATCTGAAATTTTCCCTGATCAACGAAACATCGCCACTGGCAGGACTGTCCATTGGTCAACGCGACGTAAACGCGTCGGTGCAGAGTGTGACGATTCGGGCGCTGGAAGGCCAGAAATACGACGCCGACCTGAACAACCCTCTGAATCTGCTGCTGGGTAACCTCGATTTTAGTTTTGTGCTAATCTATCTGTTTCCCCTGTTGATCATTGCCTTTACGTATAACCTCATCTCAGAGGAGCGGGAAAGTGGTACCTGGAAGTTGGTAGCGGTCCAGAGCCAAAAACTGTTTACCGTTGTTTTACAGCTTTTTGCCATCCGAGCGTTGCCCCTGCTTAGCGTATTGCTTGTCATCCTGCTGCTGGCCATTCCGATATTGGGTATCTTTTTCGATACTGCTTTTGTGGTCTTGGTAGCTACCTCAGTGCTGTATGGGCTATTCTGGTTTAGCGTTAGTTTTTGGGTCGCTTCGCTGAAACAGACCTCCGCCGTCAATGCCATGCTGCTGCTTGGTATCTGGCTGAGTCTCGTCATTTTACTACCAGCGTTGATCAACACTTACTTGGAGAATCGCTATCCGGTTCCTGAAGCCTTGGCAACTACGCTGAAACAGCGAAAGGGATACCACGAAAAATGGGACATGGACAAAAAAACGACGCTGGAAGCCTTCTATACGCATTACCCACAATTCAGAAAACTTCCCGCTGCGATCATGGAAACGGATTGGCGTTGGTATTATGCGATGCAGCAACTCGGTGATGACGAGTCGGCACCGGAGTCGGGCGAATTACGGGCGAAACTACAACAGCGGGACAACGCCAGCCGAGTTATTGCTCAGTTTGTTCCTACGCTTCACACGCAGCTTCAATTCAACGAGCTAGCCCGTACAGGATTAGGTAACCAGCTACGGTTTCTGGATCACACCACCCGCTTCCACGAAAAGCTACGGCTTTATTTTTACCCCAAAATATTCACCAATGCTCCGGTTAAAGCCGAACGATGGACGGACTTTCCGGAGGAAACCTTTTCTGATTCTGAGCCAATCCGGCCCGCAATCATTCTCGGGCCCTTGCTATTATTTACTACCCTGCTGGCCACTTTAGGCTGGCGGAATTACAGAAAAACCTTGTACAGCCTTTAATCTTCTAATACGTTACTGCCATGCTGCAAGCCATTGATCTTACCAAACGCTACGCCCCCGAAGCTCCCCCCTCCCTGAATGCATTGAACTTAACGGTCAACGCGGGCGAAATTTTTTGTCTGCTGGGTCAGAACGGAGCCGGTAAAACCACCACCATCAATCTGTTTTTGGGCTTTATTCAACCCACATCAGGGAAAGCTACGATCAACGGGCTAACCGTGGCCGAGCATCCGCAGGAAACCAAAAAATTTCTAGCTTACCTACCCGAAACGGTCATGCTGTACCCGAACCTGACGGGCTTGGAAAATCTACAATTCTTCTCCAAACTGGCGGGCTTTTCCTACAAGACTGATGAGTTGACCTTGTTTTTAGCAGAGGCTGGACTGCAAACCGAAGCCCACGCTAAACGGGTTGGCTCCTATTCAAAAGGTATGCGCCAGAAAGTAGGCATTGCCATTGCCCTGGCTAAACAAGCAAAGGTCTTGTTGCTTGACGAGCCGACAAGCGGCCTTGATCCGAAAGCTTCGAACGAATTTTCGGATTTACTATTGAAACTAAGTGACAAAGGAACGGCCATTTTGATGGCTACCCACGATATTTTTCGTTCTAAAGAAGTTGGTACGCGCATTGGTATCATGCGAGCGGGGCACCTGGTCGAAACGTTACCAGCCGCCGACCTGACGGCGAATGAACTTGAAGCAATTTATCTACAGACCGTATAACGACACCTAACCGGACGTATCATTACAGGTTTACGCTACGAACAGATCGCTATGCCATTTTCTAAGCCTGTTTAGGCTAACATATGGAAAAGCTTAATCAGGCGGTGCCTAATTAAGCCAATTCGGTCAGCGTGTGCATCAGTTCGTGGGGTAAAAAGGGTTTTCGCAAAAACGAATGAAACCCGGACGCTTTTACCCGTTCCATTGTTTCAACACTATCATCAGCGGACAAAGCGATAATGGGGATTCCGGGCTGCACGGTCTGTAAGCGCTGGGCTAGCTCATAACCGTCCAGTTCGGGCATGTACAAGTCTAGCAGCATGGCCCGGTACGAAGTCGTTTTAGCCGCTTCCAGCGCATCGAGCGGTGAGTTAAACGTATCTACCCGACCACCATTTTTGCCGATAAAGTGTGATAGCACCTTTGTATTCAATGGATTGTCGTCGACCGCTAGAAATAAATCTTCTGCGCTGAGCAGTGCGCCATTCGGTTTAATTGCTACAGCTTCGGCAATCGGTAATACCAGCGAAAACCCAAACGTTGACCCTTTTCCTTCCTGGCTGCGTACTTCCAGCTTACTGCCCATCATTTCCAACAACTGGCGTGTTATCGCTAAACCAAGCCCCGTGCCACCGTAAAGCCGAGTAGTTTCGGCGGAAACCTGCGTGTACTCGTTGAACAACATAGACAATGATGCCTCCGGTATACCAATCCCGGTATCGGTGACTTCTAGTCTTAGGCTTACTTCCGAAGAGCTGATCGATTCGACCTGCACCGCTATGCGTACCTCACCCACTTTTGTAAACTTGAGGGCGTTGTTTACTAGATTCAACAAAACCTGCAACAAACGAGTCGCGTCGCCTTCCAGCCGGTTTGGTAATTTGGGATCGATCTGGGTAACCAACTGAAGATTTTTCTGCTGTGCCTGCCAGGACTGCATCTCGACTGCCTGCTGAATCAGCTCTTGCAGCGAAAATGGCATCTTCTCCAAAGCAAGTTTGCCTGCCTGTAATTTACTGTAATCCAGAATGTTGTTGACGAGCCGAACGAGTGTGCGCCCGGTCATCTGTAGACGCTGAAGTCCCCCTTGCTGATCTGTCCGGGGTTGCTGATCCAGCAGAATTTGCGTATGCCCTTCTAACGCATGCAGGGGAGTCCGGATTTCATGACTCAATGTTGCTAGCAAATGCGCCTTTTGACGAGCCAATTCCTCCGCTTCTGCACGCGCCCGACTAAGTTGATTATTTGTCCGGCGTAACTCCATCAGCAACATGACCTGATCGGCTAAGGCCAGCATCGCCATTTGTTGGGATGGACTCAGCTTGCGGGGTTGGTGATCGATGACGCAAATAGACCCAATAGCCATCCCCTCGGCTGAGAGTAGCGGAATACCCACATAGAAAATAATGTTCGGCTGACCAATAACGGCTGGATTATCGAAAAAACGGTTGTCTTTCGTTGTGTCTTCCACTACCAATGGATGCACGTTTGTAATGGTATGCGCGCAAAGTGAAATTTCCCGTGGAATATTTTCAACCCCCAGCCCGTGAAACGATTTGACCCACTGCCGCTCCCGGTCAATAAAGCTAACCATAGCAATGGGCGTTTGACAGAGTTGAGAGGCAATATGAGAAACGCGGTCGTATTCGATTTCTGGGGCAGTATCCAGTAAATTATATTGGTATAACGACTCTAACCGTTTGGTTTCATTGACAGGAATAGGCGCAACTAACATACGAAGTAGATTATTAAGTACAATTACACATGAAAGGTAAGCAATATTTGCTTATCTACTTCCTGCTGCATTGGTTAATATTTAGTATACCATCGCTACAATATTTTCAACAAAGGTGCTTGCGTTGTAACGTATGTATAGTTAATTACTCAAATATCAATAATAAAGTTATTAGTAGGCAAAGAACGATAAAAATTAATACATCTAGCAACCTGTGAGCCGCTTAATGTAAGGTGCACATTTACAATATCTTATAGTACCACAACTAAATTTATAGGGTGATTTATATACTAGGTAAACTTAGCTTATTTTAAAGCGCTATCCTCCTTTTGCGCCCTAACGTTTTCAGAGCAAAACAATAGTTTAACGCCTGATAGATCAAGCCTCATTTTTACTATTCATATACCTGATTACTGAGTAAAATTACCCAATGGTCCGCTACTAAGCTACGCTGGATGATGATACAACTCCGTTCTCACTTACCTGTTTATCAGGCACTAACGGCAAAGACCAGCCGGTTTTAGGAATGCCTTCAGCAAAAACTTCAAAAACAGAAATACCATCCTTCTTGCCGTATACACAAGCGAAAAAGGATGGTACTCAAGACTGCAAACGCGCTTTTACCGTTTCTTCTTACCGAAATAATTTCCTTGGTTTTTCGGCTTACCTGTGTTATCTTTTTTTGGACTACCCAGCAACCGCTCCACCAAGTCTGGACGTTTCAGCTTGTTGAGCCGATTCCGAATCCAGTCTTTGTGTTCAGACTTGTACCAGAAGAAATACCGGTTTTGCGATAGCTTTTCCTCACGCGTTTTCGCCGTTTTAACGGGTTTCAGCGTGTACGGGTGAACGCCAGAGTAATAGATTACTTCGGCCACCGTCATGGGCGTCGGCGTAAAATCCTGTACCTGTTCCAGCTGAAAACCGAGATCTTTGGTTTCGGCAGCCAGGTTTGCCATATCCTGTTCCTCACAGCCGGGGTGCGACGAAATGAAATAAGGAATCAGCGGCTGTTTGAGGTTATGCTTTTCCTGAATTCGGTCGTACTTTTGCTTGAACAGCTTGAAATATTTGAACGATGGCTTCCGCATGATGCGCAGTGTATCGTCCGCCGTATGTTCCGGAGCAACCTTCAACCGACCCGAGACATGGCGCGTGGTGAGCTGTTCCATGTACTCATCGTGGTTACCGTCTTCGTTATTTTTATTAAAGTCGTCAACCAACAGATCGTACCGCACGCCCGAACCGACAAAGGCTTTCTTAATAGCTGGGTTAGCGTCGACTTTGCGGTACAACTCCGTTAACGGCTTGTGCGATGTATCGAGGTTCGAGCAGATAACCGGGTGAATACAACTTGGACTCTGACAGCGGGCGCAAATCGATTCGTCTTTGCCCTTCATCTTGTACATGTTGGCCGACGGACCGCCTAAGTCGGAAATGTAGCCTTTGAATTCCGGGTGTTTCGTGATCTCGTCTACTTCTTTCAGAACCGACTTTTCGCTTCGGGACGCGATGAACTTGCCCTGGTGTGCAGAGATCGTGCAGAAACTACAACCGCCGAAACAGCCCCGGTGCATATTGACCGAGAACTTGATCATCTCGTACGCTGGAATCGTTCCCCGCTTTTTGTATTTCGGGTGCGGCAGACGCGTATAAGGCAGGTCAAACGATTTATCAATTTCAACCTCGTCCATTGTTTTGAACGGCGGGTTGATCACCAGCACTTGGTCACCTACTTGTTGTATGATCCGGTTGGCTTGCCACTTATTTGATTCTACTTCGACAATCTTGAAGTTAGCTGCGTACTTTATCTTATCCCGCAGGCATTCTTCATGGCTCGTCAACTCAACCGTATTCCAGCTATTGTAATCGCGTAATTCCGTGCGGTTATCGTGCAGATAAGCTACCTGATTGACGTTCCGCATGGAGGAAAAGGGGACGCCTTTCTGTACCAGCTTCAGGATCTCGCGCAGAGGTTGCTCACCCATACCATACACCAGCATATCCGCTCCGGCATCGACCAGGATTGACGGCATCAGCTTATCCTGCCAGTAGTCGTAATGCGTCACCCGACGAAGGGACGCTTCGATACCACCGAGTAAAACGGGAACATCGGGGTACAGTTTCTTTAAGATATTGGTATAAACAATCGTGGCGTAATCAGGACGGAAGCCCGCTTCGCCACCGGGCGTATAAGAATCGTTCGAACGCAGTCGCTTATTGGCCGTGTAATGGTTAACCATCGAATCCATACAGCCCGCCGTGACACCAAAGAAATACTTGGGACGGCCAAATTTTTTGAAGTCGCGAAGATCGTCCTTCCAGTTAGGCTGAGCAATAACAGCCACGCGAAAGCCTTCGCTTTCCATGATGCGCCCAATCACAGCGGTTCCAAAAGCAGGATGGTCTACATAAGCATCCCCTGATACCAGCACAATATCAACTTCATCCCAGCCTCTTTTCTCGACTTCTTTCATTGTCAGAGGCAACCAATCTGTAAGGGGTCTTTCAATCATGAGTACGTGAAACTATCTCCTCAGAAAACGTAGATTCTGCGAAATAATTCAATGATCTATAACGAATTGTGATTATTCCCGGCAGTTATCTTGATTGTCAGAGCGATGTTCTAAAACATCCGTATAGAGACCAACAACGAACCTACTGGCTCACGCACTGAAAGACAAAGCCATTGGCCCTTGATTCAGTTGCGTTGAAATAAGCATGGCTCTACCCAAAAATAGCTTCTATGAGGTAGTCCGATTTAGCAGCACACTGAATTTGTCCGATGTGTGTAATGCTGCTGTTCGAGCTGGTCAGAACTTTTGTAGCCCAGCGACGACCGAACTGCCGGAGCAGTTTAGTAGGAAAATTATCGAACTGGTTTCTGGCTCAAGCTGATTTAAAACTCAAGCGTCCGGGCATGTTAGGCTACACAATTAGTTTTCGGATTTACGAGTCATATTACAACAAAGTCACGGACAAGTAAAAGGCATTAGCGGGTATTATCACGCTAGTTCATCCAAGCGAGCTTTATCAGCAAAGCGCCTACGGTCGACCATAAACCGAAAGCTTCGAACGGGACCGCAGTGGCGACGATCAGCCAGCCGTCTAGCGGACAGTTATTGTAAGTAGTCCGTCTCTAAAACTTCCTTTAAGCCCCAGAAAGATTGACAGGATCTGATCACCCCAAGAGGCAAGTAAATGGCTGTGTTTAAATGCTTTTGCGCTCATCTACTTAGCCCGGCTAAATCCTATGAACTGGTGGGTGCTTTTCCAATTCTTACAATGGGTTTCTTCGACTAAGAACACGCCTGATCTATACCTGCTCAACGATGAAGTGTTTTTTGCTCAGTCAAGTTGCCATCAACCCATCAATCTGGACCAACCAGATACGCTCTTGCTCGACGCAGCTTTATTTCAGGCTACTAATGAAGCGCGACGAGCGGCAAAAATGCCCATTCTTCTTTATAATCAGTCGTTGGATAAAGCGGCTCGCCATCATGCCCAATCCATGATTCGCTTTGATTTTTATAGCCATCAAAACTATCACCAACTAATAGCTATAAACCCGGTTAAGCGGATTGAGAACCAAACTAAATTCATCAGTCGTCTAGCCGAAAACATTGGTCAATACTCGACCATAAACACCACCGATTGGTATGGGGTACGTTTCAACAGGCGGAGTAAACGCTATGAATATCTTGATTTGGAGAACCAAACGCTTTGCCAGCCTTACACGTATGCGCAATATGCACGTTATGCCGTGCAGCAATGGCTGAATTCGCCCCATCACCGAGCTAACCTGTTAAACCCTTCTTTTACCCATCTTGGCACTGCCGGTCGTCTTTCCATCGATCCTTATCAACAGCGTCAAGCCCCCTTTGGACGGTTAGTTCAGAATTTTGGCTCATTCAATTTGTTAGCTCAGGAAAGCCGATAACCATCTTTTCAATTTCCTACGTTGTATAGACACTCTATCCAGGAAGCTAGTTCAGTTGAATGGGTCAGCCTGCTATTAGGCAACGTCCAAAGGTTGCTTGTACTGAAAGTGATTACGAATACACATCGCCAACAGGTCAAGCTGCTACGCCCCTAATTCTTTTTATTTTCTGTCCGTACCTGATAAACCTTAGTCCAGGTCATTACCAGTCCAAGCTTTTTTTGAATAGCGTAAAGCTGATCGTTTGACAGAACGCTCCCTGAAATGAAGTCCTTTGTTTAATTGAAGCGGCCTATCGATGATTCGGGTAAGCTAGTCTAGTATTTTAGCGATAAGATTTGTGCCTAATTGTTTGTTGACCACCTGCCTCACGTTCTATTACTGACCAATAGTATCCTCTCACGAAAAATAGAAACATGCTTAGTAAATATTATGGTTGCGCTACTCAAAATTATACGAATATAGGACTTACTATTTCACCCAATAAAAAGCAAATTTCACTAATTTTGAGAAAACACAGATCGCCATCAAACATAAGAACAAAACGATAGGTATCAAGGATATTGCCGAACGAGCCAACGTCTCAATTGGCCCCGTCGACCGTGTTTTGCATAACCGGGGTGGTGTATCCAAAGAAACAACCGAACGTATTCTGAAAGCCATTGAAGAGCTGAATTACCAGCCCAATCTTATGGCCAGTCGCCTTAAATCGACAAAAGAATATTTGCTCGCTGTGTTGCTCCCTAAGGCTACTGCTGATATACCATTCTGGAACGAGCACATTGTTGGTGTTACTCAGGCCGAAAAAGAAATCAGTTCATTCGACGTTTACACCAAAGTATTCTACTTTGATCAAAATAGTAAAACATCTTTTCAGGAGCAGGTTGATGAGATCATAGGCGACACGTTTGATGGTGTCTTTATGGTACCCGTTTTTTATGAAGAGTCGGTGAAGCTGATTACAGACTGTAAGGAGCGAGGTGTTCCTTGCCTGTTGTTCGACACTAATATTCCAGATCAGAACACCACTTGTTTCATTGGGCAAAATGCCTATGATAGTGGTTTTCTAGCGGCTGAACTGTTTAGTTACTGTTTACCTAGTGACTCCTGCGTGCTTATCGTTAATATTGTTCAAGAACACGACAACTACCTTCAGTTCGATCAGCGCGAAGAAGGGTTCAGAGCGTTCTTTGACCAACTTCCGCAACCCCATTCGTTTGAACTCGTTAAGATGGAATCCCGGCAGGGCATGAAGGAAGAGTTCGAAGACAAGCTAACGAAGCTCATCCATGACAATCCGCGTCTGAAAGGCATTTTCACCGTCAACGGCGTTCAGCATATTGCCCCCATTGTTGAAAAACAGAACCTCACTGGTCTTACGCTTATTGGGTACGACATTATACCCCAAACGATTCACTATCTTCAAAACGGCATCATCAACTTTATCATCAGTCAACAGCCTAAGATTCAAGCGTATAATGGCATAAAACTGCTGTACGAAAACGTACTTCTAAAAAAACAGCTCAATAAAAATTACTACCTTCCGATCGATATTGTCATGAAATCGAATCTGAAGTATTACACGAAATAACGCGAGTAATGGGGTTTTTATCGATAATCAATTCATTAGGCGCCACTTTTTTTGTCATCCCGAGGAACGAGGGATCTTCGGGAGCAGGTATTTTATGTCATTACCGAAAATCCCTCGTTCCTCGGGATGACTCACGTTAAATAAAGTCAACGTAGCTTGGCTTCAGTTCAGATACCGGTCGTTCAATATGCATCGCAGGAGCAGCGGCCGATCCATTCGGCAACTGTATACCATCAAAAGCTGACCCATACAGCGACAAAATCATTTCAAATACTCCTGAATCTGCTTATCGGTGTAGAATTTTGATTCGACCCCACCGGCGGGTACTTGCCCCCCGGCAGCCCATACAATGGCATTCAGCAGCATTTTTCTGTAGTTAGGCTCCTCCCAGTTGGCATAAAAGTGACCGCCCGTAAAACCGAATCCTCTCCCACCGTTTTTGCGCTCCACCGCCCAGGCCACCGTTTGTTCGTCAACGCCTGACAGCTTAACGGTTAGTACTGGTTTCAAGCGAGTATCCTTCTCCTGAAAATGAATCTTATAGTAGAACTCCTCGCGAAGCTGGAAAGGGACTAGACCCCGTGCAACGGGATGCACGGCAGGTTTACACAGAGCCGTCTCCGTAGTGATGGCTGAGTACCAGGCTTCTTTTCCCGAAGCACCCGGCTTTCCAGTTTCATAGTCGAAATACCCCCCTACCCACTCTAAAAACGCCTGGCTATGAGACTGTGGCGCAAAGGTAGAATAATGCATAAGCACCAGGCCACACCCTCGCTTCATCTGCTTCTCCAGGATGCGCCAATGGTCACCCACAAAAAGTGGATCATTGGCCATACCGAAATCGCTCCCGTCAGCATACATAAAAATAACGTCCGCATCGTCCAGCGTAGACGGATCGGCGGGCCATCCGTCGGCGTGTACTTCGGTTGACACACCGTTCACGTTTGGCGCCTGGTCCAGCATTACCTTGAGTAACCGTACCGATTTGAGGTATTCGTGTTCGCCGGGGTTATGTGATTTCTTACCCGCGATCAAGACGATCTTTTTGGACTGTTTCGCTGATTGAGCCACCGTGCCTTGCGCCAGCAGACCACACATCGATAAGACCATGACTACCGTCACCCAAGTTTGTAGAATGGCTTGAGGTATTCGTTTTGCCGGACTAATTTTCATGAATACTAACTTTTTAAGCATCACCCAAAGAATAGCGTTAGGGGATTTTCTAGACAATGGAGTACATAAACGGACCCGCTTCGCTCTACAATCTGGTAAACCGCTGGCTGGCATCGTCCAGGATCAATACCCAGTCCTGATCGTTGCCTTGCGTTGGTGGTGTAAATTTCTGAATACCCGTGTTTAGATACGTTTTTCCCGCAATAGCTGTGCCGGTGCGTGGGTTGTACCAACTGGCTTTGACTTTCTTTCCTGATAGGATACCCATCTTTACCTCGAATGCTTGACCGGATGACGAGTAAATGAACGCATAGCCATTACCGCGCGT
Organism: Spirosoma oryzicola; assembly: GCF_021233055.1. NCBI lineage: Bacteria > Pseudomonadati > Bacteroidota > Cytophagia > Cytophagales > Cytophagaceae > Spirosoma > Spirosoma oryzicola. Next base: position 227,034 of record NZ_CP089540.1, read on the forward strand.
CGCCTGAATACGATTTTTAGGGTTATCGGAGTTCGTTACAACCATCGACTGATCCGGAATGCGTTCCAGAAAGGGTCGTGACTCCATCAGCTTCCGCACATACGTCATCGAGATTGCACCTGGCAAATCCAGCGATTCAAACCAGGGTTTGGCAGGGTCAATGTAGTGTTTCCGACCGGGCTCATACATTTGCCAGACGCTATTGCACCCGTACGTATGGCCGTGGGCTCCTGCAAATAAATCCTGATAAGCCTTGCGCCGTACGTCGTTTACATCGGCATAGCCATTCTTCTTCAGATCAAAGCAAACCGGTATATCCTCGTACAAAGGCTCTCCGTCCATGGTCGGTTTGGTCGGCGATAAATTGTAGTCGTGGCTTATCTTCTCCCAAACGTTCACATCCGGGCAATGGCCCGTCTGCAACATGTTGAAGTCTAGCCAATCATCCTGGTGAAACCAGGTCGACGATCCCGTTTGCGGATGAAACGTCATCAACACGTTGTCTTTACCGCCAGCCGCTTCTGTGACTCCATTGGCCAGCGCCCGCCAAACCTGAACGTCGTTCGAGCCCTTACGAGGGTTACGATCACCGCCGATTATCCAGATGATGTTTTTCTTTGCTTTGTAGCGATTGCCAATAAATTTACCGTATTGGTAGCTGTTTTGTTCGTTGAAAATTTCTGGCCCTATTCCCCATTTATCCTTATTGATTTTATCACCCCAGGTTGGTAGCAAAGCCATGTGTAACCCAAGCTTCTCTGCTTGCTCAATTATGAAATCGACGTGCTTAAAATAAGCTTCGTTCGGTTTTGTCGGGTCTGTATCCACGAAGGGCACCTGTCCATACGCGTTAGGATCGCGCAGGCCGTCATGTTCCGCCAGTACGACGGCCTGAATAACCGTAAAGCCTTTATCCGCCCGGTTCGTTAAGTATTTGACGGCATCTTCCCGGTTAAGGCGGTGGAGAAGTTCCCAGGCCGTATCACCTAAGTAAAAAAAGGGCTTGCCGTTGGTATACATTAGAAAACGACCATTGTCACTCACACGCAAATCCGACTGCGCGTGAGCGACCGTTGGCATCAACGTAATACCTACCATCAGGCTTAGTACCAGTACTGCAATAAAGGGTGAAATGGAGACTTTCAAGTAGGGTAATTGATTAATGAGCAAATCTAGTTGTACGTTTTAAGCGCTGCCGAATCCCCCATCTTCTTTAGTTCGCGTTTTAGGCCATCCATGTTCATACGCAAGCCCACTTCGGCGTCGGGTGCAGTCTCTTCGTTGATAATGCCAATCGGACCACGGTACCCACTCGTCTTGAGGATGCGCATCATGTTCAATTCGGCGTCACCCTGACCAATGGGCACCACTTTGACTGGTGTACCCTTCTTCAGTCCAGACAGGTTTAGGGCCATCAGGTGCGGCAGCATCTTAGGCAAGAAAACAGGAAAACGGTCGATCTGCTCTTCGGCGTGGTGGAAGTTATAGACGATTCCAATGTTTGGCTTTTTAAGGAAGTCGATGATGGCGAGTTGATTCTCGGGTTCGCCAAACCAACCGCCGTGATTGTATAAACCGACAGTGCAGCCAATTTCGGCGGCTTTGTCAGCAATATAGCGCACGGGTTTAGCTACTGCTTTTATCTTCTCGTCTTGCGTCATGGCGTCCAGTCCTTTTATACCGCCGATCATGCACCAGATCTGCGTTTTCACGTTGTGCCGCTTCAACACATTCAGCACGGCCAGCAAGCCTTTATCGGTTTCGGGATTAGGACCTGAATAAAGCCAGAAAGCCTGCAAATCGATGTTGTGTTTTTTAAGCGCATCCAGTTCGGCGTCAAACGTAGGAATGTGCTTCTCGCGCCAATCGTAGGCCAGTTTGGTAATACCGAGGCTATTGAGCATTTGCGCCCGTTCTTCAGGTCCTCTTTCTTTGACATCGAACGGGACAATGCACCAGGCGACCAGATTGTCTCGCGCGTAGATGTTGTTCGTGCTGCCCTTTCCCTGTCCGTTGACGGTCCGACTGCCCATCGTTAGCAGGAAAAGGGCGACAGTTAGTAATGAATTGATGTGGGGCGATCGTTTCACAAGCCTCATTATAAAAAAATTACACCAACTGCTCGTCTGGAAAATTATACGCGCGTTTCCAGGTTTGGCTCATGTCGGGATACTGCTCACGACAAGCCAGGTATTCTTCCATCATGCCACGCATGGTAGGACTGAGCGTTGTCATGTATTCCGGCGTAAGCAGATCACCGTTCAGCAGGTAAAAATGCCAGGTTGGTGGGTACGCAGCACTGTGGTATCCCATGTGCAGGGTCCTGCGCGGAATTTTCATCGTTTCCGTAAAACCCCGGTGAATCAGGTTGTTGTTGTACAATACGGCTTGCCCGGCTTTCAACGGGACCGCGATTCCACCCGGCATTTCGACGCCAATGGGAGCATAATGCTTGGAACCCTGGAAAGCCTGATTTTCGGCTTCCGTGTTCGGGCGATTATGACTACCCGGAACAACCCATAGTGAATTTTCGTCCACCAAGGGTAGGTTGATCTGTACACTATTGTGGAACCGCTCGGGCGAAAACAACCAGTCTTCGATTTCAGCCTGTGGAATCTGAATGATGTCCCGGTGCCACCCTAACGAGTATTCCGTACCCTCATTGGCGGCCAGAATAGAGGCATTGTTCACAATGAGGTTCGGTCCAATTAGTTCTTCCACCGCTTTTAAAATGACCGGATGATGGAAGGCGTGGTGGATAGTTTCGGTTCCGGGCTTGGTCAGTAGATGAAAATAATATTGTCGCGCTTCTTTGCCAAAATCCCGAATTTCATCACCTAGATGCTGAAAAGACGAACTCCGTTTCTCCGTATCAGCCGATTTAACTTTGGGACTGATTAACGCGTCCATCAACGCTCTAAATTCACCGATTTCAGTCTCGGTCAGCACGTCGATGATCACGTAGCCATCCGTTTCGAATTTCTCTTTGTTAGACACACTCATGGCATTGAGATTTAAGTTGTTTATTGAAAATACATTAGATTATTTTTTGTCATGCTGACCGGCAGCATGACAAAAAACGTACATGCAGAATACTCTGAATTATTTGTGCTTGAGTACTTAGTTAGTTTTAATTGAGTTTAACGCGCTGACCTGTCGCAGCTGATTCAAGACCCGCTTCGAGCACGGTCAGGATTCGTAAGCCATCCGAAAAATTCGGTTCAATTGGTTTATTGCCGTCGATAGCCCAAAGGAAGTCAACGACCGCATGCACAAACGTGTGTTCGTAGCCAATGATGTGCCCCGGCGGCCACCAGCCCTGCATGTACGCGTGAGTGGGATCAGTAGCCTGAATCGTCCGAAAGCCTTGCTCACCGGCCTCGTCATTTAGCGAATAGTATTGCAGCTCATTCATACGCTCCAGATCGAATTTGACACTTCCTTTGCTGCCGTAGATTTCGAAGGTGAGGCCGTTCTTTTTACCGGTGGCAAAACGCGTCGCTTCGAAAGAGCCAACCGCACCGTTTTGAAACTGAACCAGCATCAAAGCCGCATCTTCAACCGTAACAGGGCCTTTCTGGTCACCGAGCGTTTCAGCGGTCAGGTTGCCCGACGTTGATTCATCGGCCAGTGGACGTTCGGTAACGAAATTGGTGGTCAGGGCCGAAACCGTGTCTATGTCGCCGATCAGGAAATGCGCCAGATCGACAGCGTGCGAATTCAAATCCCACTGCGGACCGGCTTGTGCGGTTTCTTTTCGCAATTGCCAGGTCAGCGGGAAGTTGGGATCAACAATCCAGTCCTGCTGATACGCGCAACGCCAGTGAAAGAGCCGACCGAGCTTACCAGTCTGGATCATTTTCTTAGCCAGCAGAACCGCTGGCAAACGCCGGTAATTGTGGTTGAGATAATGGGTTACGTGATTTTCTTCGCACACCCGCAGCATTTCTTCGGCCTGCCGGCTGTTCATAGCCAGCGGCTTTTCGCAAAAGATATGCTTTCCCGCCCGTGCCGCAGCCATGGCTACTTCGTAATGGAGATTTTGAGGAAGGGCCACATCGACAATGTCAATATCGGGTCGGGCGATCATTTTCTTCCAGTCAGTTTCGGTTTCCTCCCAACCCCATTTCTGCGCAAATTCCTGTAAAGACGCCTGATGCCGTCCGCAGGCCACTTTTAGCACCGGCTGGCTTGGCACATCGAAAAATAAAGGAGCCTTTTTCCAGGCATTACTGTGGGCGCGGCCCATAAATTTGTAGCCGACGATCCCAATGTTGAGTTGCTTTGCCATGTTTAGAGTCCTGCCGTTATCGTTCTGAGTGCCTGAATACTTTGCCTGACCACGTCCTCTTCCCGGTCTGTGTAATCGGGATGCAGAAAATCGACCTCCACCGCCAGAAAACCGGAGTAGTTGTGCTGACTCAATAGCTGTGCGAGCTTTTCATTCGGAATCAGACCTTCACCCGTGGGTACGCAGGAAAAGAAGTACCACTCATTGACCGGAACGCCCTTGACGGGTCGTAAATCCTTGATGTGCGTCGCATACACGTAAGGGGCCAGCTTTTCCATCGCCTGAATCGGATCATCCAAAACCCGCAGGAAATTACCGGAATCGAAGTTTACCCCGAAGTACGGTGAGTTCACTCCTTTCACGAGCTGCAAGATTTCGTCGGAGTTGTAGTCGATGTGATTTTCAACGGCTAGCTTCACGCCATTACGTTCGGCAATCTTGGTCGCTTCCGTAAACATCCGGGTCAGTTTTTCCAACTGCGGCTCGTGCGGCTCGAAGCGGAACATCAGGCTACTACCCACAACGCGCATCACATCGGCACCAATCAGCCGGGCGTATTCGATGTGCTGTACCATTTCGTCGAATGCCCGCTCATTGCTGCCTCCTTCCAGACCATCGGGGTGACCCCAGGCGTACACCCGATCCATGCCGGATGCATCAAGATGCGCTTTTACCCCTTGCAGATACGAATCGTCAAACTGGGGTATAAAACAGGATTCCAGCGAAACGCCGTCAATGCCGAGGCCATTAATTTTCGTCAGAAAATCCTCAAACGAAAGGCGGTGCTCGGGTTGATTTTGTCCGGTGTACACCTCGCCAAACAAACGGTGATAGCAATAACTATCGATGCCTACTTTCATACAATACGGGTTAATTGTTCATCAAACAGTCGTAGCCGTTGCCTTATTTTGGGTACGAAGGCAACGGCTACCCAAAAACTATGTTACTTACCAACCCGGATTGTTTTCATTTATACTCGTATTACCGTTGATTTCATTCAGTGGTATCGGTAACAGCAAGTGTTTTTCCTGACGACGCTTGATGATATTGTTGGCATCAATATCAATTTCGTTCATGGCTTGCAGGTAGATACCCCAACGCCGTAAGTCCCAGGCACGGTGACCTTCCAGCGCTAATTCCCGCTGACGTTCCTGGAGAATATAGGATCGCAATTGTTGCTGGTTCAGGGTTGGTGCGGGACTAGCGCCACTCCGGGTACGTACGGCATTGAGTGCGTCATAAGCCGCTGGTGTGGGTCCGCTTACTTCATTTTCCGCTTCGGCAAAAATTAGCAACGTCTCGGCGTAGCGGATAAACGGAAACGGCATATCGGCCCGCTGAACCGTGCGATCAGCAACTTGCGCGTACTTGCTGAGTTTGGCTACGTGAAACTGATCGGGCGAATAAATATCCGTTGGCAGATAGCCTTCACGCGTGGAAACGGTCGCGCTGTTTTTTACCTTCAAGCTGTCTTTACCCGGATAATAATGCCAGGCTGCATTACTGAACATGCGCCAACGGTGCTGAACCCCGTCCGTAATCCGCTGGTCGTTGTCGCCGAATAGCTCGTACCAGTGGTCCGACATACCGTACAGCGCTCCGTCGATAGCTCCGTTTGCCATCAGAAACCCTACGTAATGATAGGACAGGAAATTGCCGAATTGCTCAGAACCCGAAATAGCGTTCATCTGCCAGAGATGCTCTCCCCGGTTGCGATTCGCAATGCTCCAGACATCCATGTACTTTGAAAAAAGGCCGATAGGCGAACCGGCTTTTTGCATGTCGATCACTTCCTTGGCTTTTTGACGGGCCAACTCAAAATACGCAGCGGCATCGAACGACTCATGACCAGCTACCACCTGCTTGGTATAAGTATGCGCCGTTGGTGGAATCCGGCGTCTCACGTTACCAACGGTTTCATATTGTTTGCCACCCAACACGGTAACCTGCGCTCCCTTCAACGCCCCCGATGCCATCGTGAGGTAGACTTTGGCTAACAGCGTCTTGGCGGCTTCCTGACTTAGCCGACCCGCTTCGTATTTGGCATTCGTGCGGGTATACAGCAATTGCTCCGCCTGCTTCAGATTCTCAACGATATGCGTGTACACGTCACTTACGGAAGCGCGGGGCTGGTTGGCGTTCTCGCCTTCTGTAACCGATTTCCTGAAAATAGGGACGGGTCCAAAGGCTTTTACCAGTTGAGCGTAGGCCCAGCCTTTCAGAAAGTATAGCTGACCGAGCGCATTGTTTTTCACGCCCTCGTCAATCGTCATCTTATTGATCTTGGTGATGGCGTAGTTGCTCCGTTCGATCAGCGTGTAGGGGCCACCCCAGAACGTGTTGATGTCGGATGTAGACTGAAAGTTACCCGCCCCCATGGCCTGAAAAGCAAAATCTTTTCCGGTAATGTCATCGGCATCAACTTCCAGTGGCCGATTGTACACGGCATAGGCAAAAAACGATCCGCTGTTCAGCGTATTCAGCACACCGTTGACCCATAGTTTCGCATCGGCCTCGGTAGTCGTACCAATCTGGTCAGGACCAACAAACGAGTAGGGTGTTTCTTCCAGTGCTTCTTTGCAGGAGGCACTGCTCAACAGGGCGATCAGCAAACTGGTGACTACTTGTATTTTTTTCATGGCGAGGTAAAGCTTAGGTGTTGGTTAAAAAGCGGCTTTTACGCCCAGGGTAAAGGTTCGGTTGTTGGGGTACGAGTTCATATCTACCCCCCGGCGCGACGCATCGGCGCCAAACGAGTTGACATCCGGATCATACCAGCTGTAGTTACTGATCGTGAATAAATTACCAACACTACCGTACACGTTGATGCTTTCGACCGACTTGAACGGCGACCGGAACGTATAGCCCAGATTGACGGTCTTCAGCCGCAGGTACGAAGCGTCCTCCAGATAGCGATCCGAGAACAGCATAACCCGGAGCTGTGACGCATCGGCTCGTGGCCATTTAGCGTTTTCTTTGTTTTCTTCCGTCCAGCGGGTGTCGTAAGCCCATTGGGGTGCGTTTCCGAGCTGGTTCATCCGAATTTTAAACAGGTTTGTATTGATGATACTCCCGCCCTGTACGCCCTGGAAAAAAATGCTGAGGCTGAAATTTTTGTAGCTGAAACTGTTCGTAAAGCCGTACGTAAAATTCGGGTTAGTGTTACCGATGATCGTTCGATCCGTGCTTTCACTGAGGCTGGACGGGTTGTTGTCCATTTGTTTGTACCTAATTTCCCCAAGCTTAGCTCTAGCCTGCGTTTCACTAAGTTTAGCAAACTGCGGGTCGGCTCTCACTTCTTCCACCGTGTTGTAATAGCCATCTTCGACTAGCCCATACACGGCACCGATTGAGTGGCCGTTCCGCTGAATAAAGATGTTGTCATACTGGTAGTACAGTCGGGGGGCAAACTGGTCAGCCGGCAGATCTAAAATCTTGTTTCGGTTGAACGAGATATTTCCGTTGAAATCCCACTTGAAGGCTGGCCCCTGCATAAGAGCCGCCGTAGCACTTACTTCCAGCCCCTTGTTTTCAACCGTACCGTAGTTGGTTAGCATCGTCGAAAAACCGTTGCTGGGTGCAATCTGGATGGTTTGCAGGAGATCTTTGGTCCGTTTGTAGTACAGATCAACCGTCAGATTCAGTCGGTTGTTGAGGAGCCCGATGTCGGTTCCTACATCGTACTGAGACGTTGTTTCCCAGCGAATATTTGGATCAACGAGTCCGCGTCCGTTATCAACGGCGAAACCACTTTGCTCCACCCCGTTAAACGGTACGTTAGCAATGATAGTCGTGTACAGGCTTCCGTACGGACCGATGCCCTGATTACCCGTCTGTCCGTAGCTAGACCGGAATTTAAGGGTAGAGAAGATACCAAGATTTTTAATAAACGCTTCCTGATCGGCGTTCCAGGCCAGTGCGAACGATGCAAAATTAGCCCACTTGTTATTAGTAGCAAATTTACTCGAACCGTCCCGGCGGAACGAAGCGGTAAACAGGTATTTGCCGTTGTAGCCGTAGTTAATCCGGCCCAGTACCGACATAAGCGAATTATCGCTCCGACCGTTTTGCAGCGGTGATGGACGAAGGCCCGCCCGTAAGTTGAAGTTCTGGTTGAGGTCGTTTGGAAAGCCGGTAGCCGACATCGTGTAAAAATCGGATACCCCTTTTTCGTACGTGAACGCGCCGACAGCGTTGATACTGTGCTTTTGAGCCAGCACCTTCTTGTAGGTCAGGATCGATTCGGTTGTAAACTGCGAATAGTTATTATCGCCGATCATACCGTAGCCATTGACGGGTGCCCGGCCCTCATTCAGGTCACGACCGTAGTACACCTCCCGTTTGTTGAGGTTGTAGTTGTAGCCCATGCGCTGACGGAGGTTCAGGTTCGGCGTAAAATTGGCCTGTACGAACGCCGTTGTGTACACGCGGGTCGAGTAGGTCATGTCACGGGCAGACTGCGTCGTTTTGTACGGGTTAGCCAGGTTTGAGTTGTTGATTTGCGATTCGCGCAGTACTGAATTCGGATCATCGACCGGATACGTTGGCGGGAAGAAAATGGTCGAACTAATCAGGCTGGGTTGCGCGCCGGAGGTGTTGGTTTTACCAAACTGGTAGGTTGAGTAGGCAATGTTGTTACTCGTCCCAATGGTCAGGAACCGCCCGATGTTCCGCTCCAGGTTGAACTGTATACCATACCGCTTAAACCCCGAGTTAAGAATGATGCCCTGCTGATCGAGGTAGTTTCCCGAAATCGAATACGTACCCCGCTCGTTACCCCCCGAAACGTTCAGCGTGTAATCCTGCGTCAGCGCCGTTCGAAAAATCTGATCCTGCCAGTTGGTTCCCTTAAAACCAGCCGGGTAAGATGTGCCTTGGGGCAGACCGTTCAGGTAATCGGCGGGACCGGGTAGGTATACGGTTTCTCCCGTTACGGGATCTTTACCCGTCTGCCCTGGAAACGGTACTTCCAGCGCCGTTCCAATGTATTTACTAGCATTGGCATAGGCTTCATTCTGCAACAAGGCATACTGATACGCATCAAGCATCGGAATTTTCTTCGATACCTGTGCCGCACTGGTATTAACCGTAAACTCCACGCGGTCTTTACCGGCCCGACCTTTTTTGGTATTGACGAGTACGACGCCATTGGCCCCCCGCGATCCGTAAATGGCGGTCGCTGAAGCATCTTTCAACACCTCGATACTTTCAATATCCTGCGGGTTAAGGCTCGACAGTACATTGATCGTCTGCATCGTACCTTCCGCACCGGCTGGCGTTCCGGCTGACGTGAACGGAATGCCGTCAACAACGTACAAGGGTTCGCTACCCGTAAATGAGTTAGCCCCGCGAATCAACAGGCTGATACCACCGCCCGGAGCGCCATCACCTTTATTTACATTTACACCGGCAACCTGCCCCTGTAAGCTCTGGTTGACGCTGATCGGGATATTTCGCAGCAGGTCCTGGCCTTTAACGACGCCAACCGAACCAGTTAGGTCCCGCTTATTGACCGTACCATACCCAATAACTACGACCTCGTTCAGATTTTTGGCGTCAGGCAGTAATGACAGATCGATGGTACTTTGTCCCGCCAGTTTAATCTCCTGAGGAGTGTAGCCGATAAACGAAAAAATCAGAACAGCGTTGGGCGACGGAGCCGTCAGCGTATACTTTCCGTCCGCGTTCGTTATTGTACCGGTTGTGGTTCCTTTGATACCAATACTTACTCCGGGTAGGGGCTCACCCGTGTCGTTTGCTTTGACGGTCCCTTTAACTGTAACTGACTGCGCCCATCCTATTGATGAGACGAGCAAGAGTTGCAGGAGGAACCACAATACATAGTGTTGCTTCATAAAAATTCAAGGTTTAGAAGGTATATACTAGAGATTAGAAAAGAGAAAGCAATAGCAGCCCAGCCTGCTCGAAGCTGGATTAGCACGAAGGATCATTGGTTTATTGACAAGCTCTATTCGCTTGTTTGTATTTTTCAAGTACCTGCATCTGTGGCCGGTCTACTCCTTTCCTTGGCGTTACGGCCAGGGAATAATCCCCCCAGCGCGAACCAGCTGCCCAATACGTCCCACCGATACAATTGGCCTGGATGTATTGCAGAAAGTTGTCGAGCGTTACCAGCCAACGGGGATCATTGTCGGGCACGCCATATTCGCCAATGAATCCTTTTAACTGGTTTGTTTGTAGCCAGTTAACAAAAGGCTTGACGCGTTCAATGCCCATCGTTGGGCTAGCTTTTTCGTCGTCGTAGCTATGTTTGTAAGCTCCGGATGCATCGTTGTCAAAATAGATATGCGCTTCGAACAGTAGGTTATTTGCCGGGTCAACCAGGTTTTTCAGGTTGTCACTAACCCGAGGCCACCGCTCCGCCGAACTCCAGCTATCTCCTCCAACCAGAATGGCCGTTTTTGTATCTACGTTCCTGATCTGCCTGATACTGCTTTGCGCAATCGTAAACCAGGGCGTAGTCGTTAGCATATCGTGGGGCTCGTTCATCAACCCGTACCCCCAAATATTGTCATACTCCTTGAACTCACCAGCCAATTTTCTCCATACGTCACCCACATCGGCTACCGAAAGCTGGGGCGAGCCGATTCGTTGCTCCGTTCCGTCAATGAGCCGTCGGCCATAATTATGCAAATCCAGAATCACCCAAACTCCCCGTTGTTTGGCGTCTTCTACAAACTTTTTCATTCTGGCCAGTTCCATAGCATCCAGGTTACCGCCTTTCTCGGGCTGGATTCGCTCCCATCGAAACGGCAATCGGATCAATTTCATACCCTTAACCTTGCAATAGTCCAGATCAGCAACTCCCGGATAGCTATACGTTTTTTCGTATCTACCTGGCATCTCGGAACCAAACTCAGCACCCGCTAAATTAAGACCGAAAGCGGCAGGCGGCCGTTTGGTCAATGTGGACATATCCTGCTCACGGGGCAAGTTTATACCAAGAGAAACTAAAAATAGTAAGCTCGCGCTGAAGTACTGCTTCATCTGTGTATGGTCCGAATGTTTCGCATCTGTACAGGTTCAGATCGTTGCCCTTCAACAGTTTTAATAGCAAATACCAGTTTGTAAAACTGAATTAGCAATTACTAACGGTATAGTATATACGCGTTACTTTATAAGCAGCTTGCACTGCCTGATTGTTCACTATACGTACTATTACCAAGTGCATTTTTTCAATGTAACGGTTTAAGGCGGCTTTATCCTCCTCCTATTGACGAAGCTAGTCTACCAAACCTATGTTGTCCGAAATGTTGGCTTTACCCAATCTGATGTCTTTCAATGGTAATATCAGCGTGGCCGCCCACGCGGTGGTGTCGGCGGGGCCGCCCAATCGCCGATACCACGGCCCCACCGACAATACTATCAACCAAACCCGTTTTTATGCTATCTGACGGCCAAACTCAATTTTCGCTTAATACGGTGTGAAAAGAACCAGTCGCTTTCATAGTTAACGTACACTTTAAAATAGTGTACGTTAACTATGCTTGTCAAAAGTATAAACTATCAGGAAACAGACCAAATTTATTTGTACTTATTTTATTAAAAATTTGCACCCAGAATCGTCACTGTGCTATTTGCTGAACGTACGGTCAAAGCATAGGTTCTAAACAAGACGCAACGCAGCAGGTCGTTATTTTATATCGAACTGATACGTACCGGATTGGAGCGTGTATGTCGAACTAGTGGCGTTCTGACCCCTTTGTGAAGCCTGGGTGAAAGGATTTTTACCTTCAAACACTTTTTGTCCTTTTACAACCGGAAGCTCAACGGTAGCGGTTGCGTTAGGCGGAATAACCATCGTATAGGCAATCCCTTTCCCGACCCGTTTCCAGCTTGAGCGAATTGTCCCATAAGGACTTTCATAAGTAGCGTCAAAGTGATTTAAGCCGGTGACGTAGTGCGGCTTAAGGAGTATATGTTTAAAACCGGGTCGTTGCGGATCAGGCTTAATACCACCAATGCCTTTGAATAACCAGGCACCAATTTCGCCAAACATGATATGGTTCATCGATATATCGCTCTTGGCATCAATCGGCCAGTTTTCGTAAAGCGTTGTCGCTCCGTTAACGATCCACCATCCCCAGGAAGGAAACGTTTCCTGCGAGGCAATCTTGTACGCTACATCGGCGTAGCCATTCTCGCTGAGTGCGTTCAGGATCGCTTTCGTTCCCAGTAATCCAACGTCCAAATGAAAGTTATCTGCTTCAACACGCTTGGCCAGATTAGCGGCTACTTTGCTTTTTAATTCTTCGGGAACCAGTCCCCAATACAGCGGAATACTTAATTCAGTTTGCAGACCTGTTCCATACTGAGCGGTTTGCCGGTTCAGGTATTTAGCATTGATGGCGGACTTAATCTTATCGGCCAACGCGGAGTAATACGCATAATCGGCTTCTTTACCCAACAGCTTAGCGGCCTTGGCCAGAATAGAAACGTCTGTGTAATAATACGTTGAGGAAGTAAGTTCTACGGGTGATTTTGACTTTACCGGAACCCAATCGCCCAGCCCCCACTCCGTTAGACCCGACGGACTTTGCTCATTGATGTGATCAACATAGCGTTTGATATTGTCGTAGCAATCCGCCAGCAACGTTGAATCGCCGTAGAACAGGTAGGCATTCCAGGGGATAATCGCAATGGTACTTGTCCAGTCAGGACCATTTGCCCACTCGTAGCCCCAGCCGCCAGTTGGAATAATGGCGGGTAATACGCCATTGGGCTGTTGTTCGTCGCGGTGATCAGCCAACCATTTCTCGTAAACCGTAATACCATCGAAATTA